>NZ_JBTEYL010000006.1:0-242722 GCF_054330215.1 Pseudomonas sp. Ma2-10
CGGGTCGCATCATGAGGTGCTGGCTCCAGAAAGAGTTCGGGAGCACAGCTTCGAGCATCAGATTTCGACTTGGAATGTGGGCTTCATGGAGCGCTTACGTAAAACCAACCCCCCACCTCCAAAGCCGTTTCATGGCGCTCACCAGCAATTGCGACGACATGCCAACCCTGTTCGTCGACACCCAAGCGCCGCTGGATGTTTTGTATGACGCTGCCAGCTACCGAATTCGCGCCGTCACCCAAGTGATGGAGAATTTGTCCATGCGCGGCTCGATCGAGTGCCAGTCCTTCATTCTTAGTGATTTTGCTTTGCTCTGCGCCATTCCGTTGCGGGATGGGTGTGATGTGCTGGATGTTCTTGGGCGGCGGTTGCGGGCTCGGCCGTAGCATCGGCATAAAGAGTGATCCTTCCTGCTTTGTTGTAGGAAGGATCGTCCTTATTAATTTTGCGGATCTACTTTGGCAAGTATTGATCCTGAGATTTAATGAATGCGGCGAATTCCTTGGAGTTGTAAACCTCCAAGCAACCATAAAAGACCATTTTTTTATCAGAATGCTTGCTGGCGGATGAAGTCTTTGTATAGGCATTGCTCATGTACTTCTCGGTTTCTGCATATGGGTCGTGTGTGACTTCGAGAGTGTCCTCGTTTTGAATGATGAGATGCTGACCTTTGCCCATAGACGAGTAGGCACCAATTGCAAGACCTATATCAGACTTTACTTCTGATTCGCCCTTGAATTGGCTGGAAATACAGTTGGCCAGCCCATAATTTTTAAGCATTTCTCGAGCCTTATCGATATCGATTTCAGCAGATATGGCTCGCCCAGAAATAAGTAGCAGGGCCAGAAAAATTAACCGCGAGCGTGTCATCCCTTCAACTCCCAAAAGTTTATTTTTTCAAGCTTTACCCGTGGATTGTCATAGGTATGGCTATCCTGCCTGTGGTAGTCACTGTCGTCGCCGGTCATGCTCCCGTTCCAAAGGGTTGCGTGGCCTGATGCGTCGCTCCATCCGGTGATCTCCATAACAATGACGCCCTTTTTGCCATTGATGAAGTCTGAATTATTTTGCGTCAGAGTATGATCGGGCTCGCCCCAGTTGTGTTTAAGGAAGGCAAGAAAATCTACTACTTTCATGATATAGGGAAGCTGGTCCGCTCCACTTAGCCGGTAAATGGGTTGGTTTTGTATGATTGTGCCTTTGGGGATTTTATACCCGCCGTAGTTGAATGCTCTGCTTATTCTCAAAGCGCAGGCATTCGCATAGGCATCAGGCTTTTCCACTCTTGCCGCTTCGACCCCGCCTCCGACAAGTCCATATACTTCAATTGAACCTTTATGGCCGACTTCTGCATAGGCGTTCCATAAGGTGCTGAAGCGAGGTCTTTTAACCGAGATGCTGGAGGATACACCGCCGGAATTGATGACAACTTGAGCCATTATGCTTCCCCTTCCATGTCAATGATTTCGCTTCCAAATGCGTTTGAAATGATGGCTACACCTTTGGTCCCTACAGTCCCAGTCAACGCTTTTTCGGTGGGGCCGCTGATGTTGACGGTAACCGTCTCGCCAGGCAAATAACCCGAGGTTTTCACATGAATATTCAAGTCGGTGTAAAACCGGGAAACTGACTCAACAGGCACCTGCGCATCACCATAAGATAAGGAAATGCCGGTGATGGTCTTCGGACGATCGAGGAGGGCGGTAATGCCTGAAAAATCTGCTTTGTTGTGTTCGGCTCCACCATATATAGATGACTGAGCGAACATTACGGTGTTGGATTGTGGAGGGCATCCGCAGGCGACGTAATCACCTTCCAGGGCAACCAATCCGGCAGGTAACGTAATGGTTCGGGGACCAACCGCGACAATGGGGCCTTGTCCTTTGCTGCAGGCAGGACAACTCGCCATGTGACCGATGGAAGATGTGCTCACCGCGCAATCGATGTTGATACCGACATTTCCCTCCAGTACGGAACCACCAGTCGACGTGGGTGCGCCGATACCAATCATTTTCCTTCCCATGTAAATCTCCATTTTACGGGCGTCAGGTCGGCTCGATCTTCGCACTCCTATGTACGCGCCACGATGGCTCGTCTTTGGCAAAATGTGACGTGATGTTGCTATCGCGAGAGCAAGATCAAAAGATCGCAGCCTTCGGCAGCTCCTATGGACGGTGGGGTTGCGATTGCAGCGCAAAATGTCCGCTCAGCCGTGAGGCCCTGACGTTCGCCGCCGTACAAGGTAAACTTCCCGCCCTTCGCAGGAGCAGCCATGAATTATCGTCACGCCTTCCATGCCGGCAATCACGCCGATGTGTTCAAACACCTGACTTTGACCCGCCTCATCGCTTTGATGTCGCGCAAAGAGCAGCCGTTTGCCTATCTCGACACTCACGCCGGCATTGGTCTGTACGACCTGCAGGGCGATCAGGCGAGCCGTACCGGTGAGTACCTGGAAGGTATTGCGCGTTTGTGGGATCAGCCGGATCTGCCGGCGTTGACCGCTGATTACATGAAGGTGCTGCACGACATGAACCCGGATGGCCAGTTGCGCTATTACCCGGGGTCGCCGGAGTTGGCGCGGCGTCTGACGCGGTCGCAGGATCGGGTGATGCTCAACGAGAAGCACCCGCAAGACGGTGTGTTGCTCAAGGACAATATGGCGGGCGACCGTCGGGTGAAGGTGCATCTGGGTGAAGGCTGGCATGTGCCGCGTGCGATGTTGCCGGTGCAGGAGAAGCGGGCGGTGATGTTGATTGATCCGCCGTTCGAGCAGCTGGATGAGATGCAGCGTTGTGCGGCGTCGCTGAAAGAGGCGATTGGCCGGATGCGGCAGACAGTGGTGGCGATCTGGTACCCGGTGAAGGACCCGCGCATGTTGCGTCGTTTTTATCAGGATTTGGCAGGCAGTGGCGCCCCGAAGTTGTTACGGGTCGAGTTGCTGGTGCATCCGCTGGATACGCCGAACAGTCTGAATGGCTCAGGGTTGGCGATTGCGAATCCGCCGTGGGGCCTGGAAGAGGAATTGCGTGAGTTGCTGCCGTGGCTGTCCACGAAGTTGGGGCAGACCCAAGCCGGCTGGCAGATGGATTGGTTGATTGCTGAAAGTTGACCGGTGATCGTTCCCACGCAGTGCTGGGAACGATCAGTTCGGTGTTAGATCGGGCAAGTCACGCCGGTACCGCCAATGCCGCAATACCCTTCAGGGTTCTTGGCCAGGTACTGCTGGTGATGAGCCTCGGCGAAGTAGACCGTCGGGGCTTCGTCGATTTCAGTGGTGATCGTGCCTTTGCCGGCCTTGGTCAACTCAGCCTGGAACACTTGCTCGCTGTGCTTGGCGGCCGCCAGTTGAGTTGGGTTGGTGGCGTAGATCACCGAGCGGTATTGGGTGCCGAGGTCGTTGCCCTGACGCATGCCTTGGGTCGGGTTGTGCAATTCCCAGAACATCTTCAGCAGTTCTTCGTAGCTGACTTTTGCCGGCTCATAGACTACCAGTACCACTTCGCTGTGGCCGGTCAGGCCCGAGCAGACTTCTTCATACGTCGGGTTCGGTGTAAAGCCGCCGGCGTAACCCACCGCCGTACTGACCACGCCTTCGCGCTGCCAGAACTTGCGTTCAGCGCCCCAGAAGCAGCCGAGGCCGAAGATCGCGAAATCCACGTCCATCGCGAACGGGCCCAGCAGCGGGGCGTCGTGGACGAAGTGTTTTTCCGGCAGGGTCATTGGGGTTTCACGGCCAGGCAGAGCTTGTTCTTTAGTTGGGAGCACGTTTTTGTTCACCAGGATTTCCGAGCGCAAGACCATGATCAGTCCCCTCAGTCAGGTTGAATGTAAATTGTCAGACACGCAGTTTGCCCGAGTGTTACACCGCTGTCAGGCGATCGGGCCACGCGGATAGCGCATGAGCTTCTCGATCAGCTCTACGCCGGGGATCGGACGGTCGAACAGGTAACCCTGGCCGACGTCGCAGCGATGACGGCGCAGGAAAGCCAACTGCTCGGCGGTTTCGATGCCTTCAGCCACGACCTTGAGTTTCAGGTTGTGGGCCATGGCGATCACCGCGGAGGTGATTTCCATGTCGTCCTGGTTGTCCGGGATTTCGTGGATGAAGCTTCGATCAATCTTAATGATGTCGATCGGGAATTTTTTCAAGTAACTGAGCGACGAGTAACCGGTGCCGAAGTCATCCATGGCCAGGGTCAGGCCCAGGCGCTTGAGCTGATCGAGCTGCAAGTGGGTGTCTTCGGTGGCTTCCAGCAGCAGGCCTTCGGTGAGTTCGAGTTCGAGCAGGTTTGCCGGCAGCGCTTCTTCTTTGAGAATGTTGGCGATGGACGACACCAGGTCCGGATCGGAGAACTGCTTGGGCGACAGGTTGATTGCCACCTGAAGATTGCCCAGGCCAGCGGCGGTCAGGTCTTTGCTCATGCGGCACGCCTGGCGGGCGATCCATTTGCCGATGGGGATGATCAAGCCGGTTTCTTCGGCGACGCTGATGAACTGGTCCGGGCGGATCATGCCTTTTTCCGGATGGTTCCAGCGCAGCAGAGCTTCCATCCCCAACAGGCGACCACTGCGCAGGCAGAGCTTGGGCTGATAGAAAACGTCCAGCTCGTTCTGGGTCAGCGCGCGACGCAGGTTGTTTTCGACGAACAGCTTGTAGCTGGCCTCGGCGTTCAGCGCTTCGGTGAACACTTGGACCTGATGTTTACCGTTGGCCTTGGCCTTGTGCAGTGCGAGGCCGGCGTTGCGCATCAGGGTTTGCGGGTCGCGACCGTGCAACGGCGCGCAGGCCAGGCCCACGGAGCCGGTGACGCTGATCAGCTGGTTGTCGACGAACATCGGCTTGTCGAGGGTCGCCAGCAATTGATTGGCGATCAGTTGGCCCGCACGCAGGTCGGTGTTGTCCAGTAACACGGCGAATTCGTTACTGGCGAACCGCGCCAGGCTGCCACTCGGGCTCAGGCTGTTGCGCAGGCGTCGGGCCAGGCTGATCAACAGTTTGTCGCCGGTCTGGTGGCCGAGGCTGTCGTTGATCCGCTTGAAGTTGTCGATGTCCACCAGCAACAAGCTGATCGGGGTATCGCTGTCTCGGGCGAAACGTTCATCAAGGTTGCGGATGAAGGCCGGGCGGTTGCCGAGGTTGGTCAGGTTGTCAGTGTAAGCCAGACGCTCGATGCGCTGCTGAGCGAGCTTGGTCTGGGTGATGTCTTCGTAGATGCCGATGTAATGCGTCAGCTCGCGGTTGTCGCCGTAAACCTTGGAAATCGACAACTGGCCCCAGTAGGGTTCGAGGTTTTTGCGGCGGCTTTTGAACTCACCTTGCCAGCTGTTGCTCATGGCCAGTGCCGAGGGCGCGTCGAACAGCAACTCGCTGAGGTTTTCCAGTGCCGGCAGTTCCGACAGGCGCTGGCCGTGGACTTCTTCGGTGGTGTACTGGGTGATCGCGGTGAAGCTCGGGTTGACGTACTCCACCACACCATCGCAATTAACCAGCAAAAAGGCGTTGGCGCTTTGCTCTACCGCACGCTGGAACAGGTGCAGGGCACTGGTGGCGGTGCGGCGGTTGTGGTTGTTGATGACTTGGGCAAACTGATCCGCCAATTCACCGGCGAAAGCAATTTCGTCCGATTGCCAGGCGCGGGTCGTACCGATCTGCTCCAGGCAGAGTACGCCGACCACTTGGCCATCGACGCGGATGCTGGCGTCGAGCATCGCATTCACATCGCGTGGGCGCAGGTGTTCGGCCATTTCCCGGGTGCGCGGGTCGCGCATGGCGTTGTGGGCGTCGATGGCGCGGCCGGTCTGCAAGGCTTCCACGTAGTCGGGAAAGATACTGACGTCGATCGGCTCCGGCAGCAGGTATTCCTGGCTGGCGCGGTGATAGGCCGAAATCGGCACGAGCAGTGAACCTTCAAGGTTCCACAGGCTGGCGCAGTTGATCTCGTAAATATCACAGGCACTGCGAGTGATCAGCTCGGCAGCTTCTTGCAGCGAGTTGTTGCTGCTGTAGCGCTGGCGGGTCAGCAGCAGGATCAAGTCTTGCTGGGCGCGCACTCGTTCCAGGTGCAGGAGCTGTTCCTGCTGGGCGCGCTGATTGAGCTCCAGGGCGATTTGCAGGCGAGAGTTCTGGGTTTCGAGGTCCAGGGCCGGCAGCAGTTGCTCGCCGTCGAAAAGGTCGTCGACCACCAGCAGATAGCCGCGCAGCAGGTGGCGATTGTGTTGTTTGTAGGCTTCGCCCAGCTCCAGCAGGTTCAAGGCGCCTGCGGTGGTGTGCAGGGTGTAGCGGATCAGGTAATGCGGGCTTTCGGTGAGTTGTTGCTGAATCGCGTCATGCAGCTGATAGCGCGCTTCGGGCTCCATCAGGCAGGCGTAGGGCGAGCCGACCAGAGCACAGAGCTCCACAGCCGGCATGCCGAACTGTCGCTCGCAATTGGGATCGAGAAACAGCAGCGCCCAACTCGCTTCATTCAGCCGTTCGAAACGAAGCATGCCGAGCCGCGAGGGCACAGGCAACTGCGTCACTACCTCGGCCACCATACGGCTGGCGGCATCGGGTTGGCTCTTCATATGGAGGGAAACTCGCTTCGAATAGGCTGATCGCGCCGGGCTCTCGCCCTCTTTACTGTTACCTGCGGCAAGGTTGCATCATTGCAACACTGACTGACAAGAGACATGAAGGCCAAGTGCTATAAGAATATGTCGGCAGGCGCGAAGAATTCTCCAGCTAACGACCGAAACTAATGCATTTGGCCCTTAAGGCTCAACGTAGCGGGAGGCTGGTCGAGTGCAAAAAGTTGCCGTCCCGGTCGTGATAACTGACTCGAACCTGTTCAGCATCGACGATCAGATGGGCAAAGTTGTCCTGGCTGACCACCTGACTGGTCAGTTCAGGCTGGTAGTCGCCGGCGACTGTTCGCGCCAATGGTTGATCGAGGATGAAGGTGGATGCCTTGGCGTAAGGCAGCAGTTTGCTGTTGCACAAGGGGGAGGAGACGATGGTGTGCACCTCGAAGTCCGGGTCCTCGTTGTGGGTCAGGCGACTGGTCAGGGAGCCATGGACATCACCGGAAACAAAGAAGACGTTCTTGATGCGGTGTGTACGGATCGTCTCCAGCAGCCGCAGACGTTGTTCGGGAAAGGCCTTCCACGCGTCGTCGCCATGGGCTTTGCGGTCGGGGTAGAACATCACGCTGGTGACCACGAACTTCACCCTGGCCGGGCTGTGAATCAGCCATTTGCACAAAGCTTGTTCCTGCTCTTCGTCGAGGATGCGCCGATCACTGGTCGACAAGTTGCGTCGGGTTCGACTGTCAGTGACAAACCATTCGATATCGCCTTCGACGAATTGATACCAATAGTGCTCCAGTTTTTTATTTATTTGCCCGTCAGCAAGAAGTTCATGCGCCGGGCTATGGCTGGCTTGATACAACTCATACGCCGCGATGGCGTTCTTGTATAAGTAGGCGTCGGCCTTGCTTTTGTTGGCGGGCCAATTATCTTCAATTTCGTGATCGTCGAGGATCATGTAAGTCGGCACGCTGGACATTAACTTGGCAATATTGGGTTGGGAAAAAGCCGTTCGGTACTTACTGAGTATCTCCTTGTACTCCCGGTCGGGCGCAATGACGTTCAGGTCATCGACATAGATTTGATCGCCAGTCATCAACATGGCGCTGATGGGCGGTTCGGCTTGCTGCGCCAGACGCGTGATCGAGGCGAAGATCCGATCCCCTGCATGCGGCGCAGACGGGACGCCAGCGGTCATGCGCAGGTAACGACATGACCCGACGATATAGGCCCGTGAAATCGTGGCTTCGCTGGACTGCGTGCGAAACCGGTAGAGCGCGCGCGGCCATTGCAGCGGCAGTTCCTGAACCGTGTCCACCGTGTGCACCGGGCTCATCGTGCTGAACCAGCCGGCCTGGTATTCGTACTCGGTATCGGGGGCAAGGTCGTTGAGCGCAATCACATCGGACATATCACGCAAGATCGTCAACTTTGCAAATACACTGTGGGACCATCGCTCTTCGCCGAGTCGGCGATAACGAACACCTGCAAATACCGGTGCATTGCTTTGACGTTCGCCGCGCAAGAAGATACGTGTGTGGTTAGTTTCAGTGTGGCCAATAATAGGGCCAACAGTCGGTTTGAACATGTTCGAATCCATTCGAAGTAATGCTAACTAAGCATAATAAGTTGATAAAGCTTCTGGTGCTAATTAGTTGAACTAAGCTTAGTTATTGGCTCGCGAAAAATATCGAGAAGAAGTGGACTTGAGTTGTGGGCGACGTAAGCCGCGAATGTAGGAAAGGGGTGTTGGGTGACTTTCTTGCTGGCAAAAAAAGCCCCGCCAAACTGGCGGGGTTGAGGTACGAGCGTGGCGCTCGGAAAACGTGGAGCGCGATGGGCCCTCCGGTGAAGGAGGGCCGATCGGTGTTACAGCAGGATGGTGCGGATGTCCGCCAGCAGGTCGCTCAGACGCTTGGTGAAGCGTGCAGCAGCGGCGCCGTTGATCACACGGTGATCGTAGGACAGCGACAGTGGCAGCATCAGTTTCGGCTGGAAGGCTTTGCCGTCCCAGACGGGCTGGATGGTTGCCTTGGAAACACCGAGGATCGCCACTTCCGGCGCGTTGACGATCGGCGTGAAGCCGGTGCCGCCAATGTGGCCGAGGCTGGAAATGGTGAAGCAAGCGCCTTGCATGTCGTCAGCGGTGAGCTTTTTGTCGCGGGCTTTGGCGGCCAGCAAAGCGGCTTCGGCTGCCAGTTGCAACAGGCTCTTCTGATCGACGTTCTTGATGACCGGTACCAGCAGGCCTTCAGGGGTGTCGACGGCGAAGCCGATGTTCACGTACTTCTTGCGGATGATCGCCTTGCCACTTGGTGCCAGCGAACTGTTGAAGTCCGGCAGTTCCTTGAGCAGGTGCGCGCAGGACTTGAGCAGCAGCGGCAGGATGGTCAGCTTGACGCCAGCCTTCTCTGCAACGGCTTTCTGAGCGATACGGAACGCTTCCAGATCGGTGATATCAGCCGAATCGAACTGAGTCACGTGCGGAATGTTCAGCCAGCTGCGATGCAGGCTCGACGCGCCGATTTGCATCAGGCGGGTCATCGGCACTTCTTCGGTTTCACCGAAGCGGCTGAAGTCCACGACCGGAATTGGCGGGATACCCGCGCCGCCGGTTGCGCCAGCAGCAGCGGCCGGTGCTTCCTTGGCCTTGTGCATCATGGCTTTGACGTAAACCTGCACGTCTTCTTTCAGGATGCGACCGTGCGGACCACTGGCGCCGACGGCGTTCAGCTCGACGCCGAATTCACGGGCCAGTTGGCGTACAGCCGGGCCAGCATGAACCTTGGCGCCCGGCTTGGCCGATGCCGCAGCAGGTGCGGCCGGAGCCGGGGCGGCGACTGCAGGAGTCGCTTCAGCCTTGGCCGCCGCAGGTGCTGATGCAGCCGCGGCCGGAGCCTTGGCAGCAGCAGACGCAACGCCTTTGACTTTCAGCTTCAGAATCAGGTCGCCGGTACCGACTTCGTCATCCAGCTTGATGGAAACGCTTTCCACCACGCCGGCGGCCGGCGATGGAATTTCCATGCTCGCCTTGTCGGATTCCAGGGTGATCAGCGACTGATCAGCTTCAACGGTATCGCCGGCCTTGACCAGGACTTCGATGATCTTGGCCTTGCCCGAAGAGCCAATGTCCGGGACATGAATGTCCTGAACGCTGTCAGCAACCGGTGCAGCCGGAGCTGCAGCGGCTGGCGCTGGAGCTGCGGCAGCAGGTGCCGCCGCCTGAGCTGGCGCGGCCGCAGCGGGTGCCGCGGCACCTGCCACTTTCAACGCCAGGATCAGGTCGCCAGTACCGACTTCGTCGTTGAGCTTGACGCTGATGCTTTCGACCACGCCAGCAGCAGGCGATGGGATTTCCATGCTGGCCTTGTCGGACTCCAGGGTGATCAGCGACTGATCAGCCTCGACGGTGTCGCCGACCTTGACCTGGATCTCGATGATCTGGGCCTTGCCCGACGAACCGATGTCCGGCACGTGCACTTGCTGAGTGGTGGCAGCAGCAGGCGCGGCAGCTGGAGCCGCAGCGGCAGGCGCCGCCGCCGGTTTCGCTTCGGCTTTGGCAGCCGGCGCAGCGGCAGCGGTTGCCGCAGGGGCCGCAGCAGCGGCACCTTCGACTTCCAGCTCCAGCAGTTCGTCGCCTTCTTTCAGGCGATCGCCCAGCTTCACTTTCAGGCTTTTGACGATGCCGGCCTTGGGCGCAGGAATTTCCATGCTCGCCTTGTCCGACTCAAGCGTCAGGATGCTCTGGTCGGCTTCGATGCGGTCGCCGACCTTCACAAATAGTTCGATTACTTCACCTTCACCGCTGCCGATGTCAGGTACGCGAATGAGTTCGCTCACAGAGTGTCTCCTCAGCAGTCCAGTGGGTTGCGTTTTTCCGGGTTGATCCCGAACTTGACGATGGCTTCAGCCACCACCTTAGGTTCGATATCACCACGGTCAGCCAAGGCTTCCAAGGCTGCCAACACCACGAAATGACGGTCGACTTCGAAGAAGTGACGCAGCTTTTTGCGGCTGTCACTGCGGCCGAAACCGTCGGTGCCCAGGACTTTGAATTCCTTGGACGGGACCCACTGACGAATTTGCTCAGCGAACAGCTTCATGTAGTCGGTAGACGCGATGACCGGACCTTGACGGCCGTTCAGGCACTCTTCGACATAGCTCAGTTTAGGCTTCTGGCCCGGGTGCAGACGGTTGCTGCGCTCTACGGCCAGGCCGTCGCGACGCAGTTCGTTGAAGCTGGTAACGCTCCACACGTCAGCGCCGACGTTGAACTGTTCACGCAGGATTTTCGCCGCTTCGCGAACTTCGCGCAGGATGGTGCCGGAGCCCATCAGTTGAACGTGGTGCGCCGCTTCGCGGGTGTCTTCCTCGAGCAGGTACATGCCCTTGATGATGCCTTCCTCGACACCGGCCGGCATGGCTGGCTGCTGATAGGACTCGTTCATCACGGTGATGTAGTAGAAAACGTCCTGTTGCTCTTCGGTCATCTTCTTCATGCCGTCCTGGATGATCACCGCCAGCTCGTAGCCGTAGGTTGGATCAAAGGTGCGGCAGTTCGGGATGGTGCCGGCCAGGATGTGGCTGTGACCATCTTCGTGTTGCAGGCCTTCGCCGTTCAGCGTGGTCCGGCCGGCGGTGCCGCCGATCAGGAAACCACGGGTACGGCTGTCGCCAGCGGCCCAGGCGAGGTCGCCGATACGCTGGAAGCCGAACATCGAGTAGAAGATGTAGAACGGCAGCATTGGCTGGTTGTGGCTGGAGTACGAAGTACCGGCAGCGATGAAGGAGCTCATGGCGCCCGCTTCGTTGATGCCTTCTTCGAGAATCTGGCCCTTCTTGTCTTCTTTGTAGAACATCACCTGGTCTTTATCGACTGGCTCATAGAGCTGGCCGACGGAGGAGTAGATGCCCAATTGACGGAACATGCCTTCCATACCGAAGGTACGGGCTTCGTCCGGGATGATCGGGACGATGCGCGAGCCGATTTCCTTGTCCTTGACCAGTTGCGCGAGGATCCGCACGAACGCCATGGTGGTGGAAATTTCACGGTCGCCCGAACCATCAAGAATGGCCTTGAGGGTATCGAGGGGCGGCGTCGGTATGCTGATGCTCTTCGCTCGACGCTGTGGCACGAAACCGCCCAGTGCAGTGCGGCGCTCGCTCAGGTAGCGGGCTTCGGCGCTGTTTGGTTCTGGCTTGAAGAACGGCAGGTTCTCCAGCTCTTCGTCTTTGACCGGAATGTCGAAACGATCGCGGAACAGCTTCAGGCTTTCAACATCAACTTTCTTGGTGTTGTGCGCGGTGTTCTTCGCTTCGCCGGCACCGGTGCCATAACCTTTGATGGTCTTGGCCAGGATGACGGTCGGTTGTTCTTTGTGGTTGACCGCTTCGTGGTACGCCGCGTAGACCTTGTACGGGTCGTGACCGCCACGGTTGAGTTTCCAGATTTCGTCGTCGGACAAGTCTTCAACCATCGCCTTGAGTTCTGGCGAGTTGAAAAAGTGTTCACGAACGAACGCGCCGTCTTTGGCTTTGTAGTTCTGGTACTCGCCGTCGATGACTTCGTCCATGCGGCGTTGCAGGATACCGTCGACGTCTTTGGCCAACAGTGGGTCCCAGAAACGGCCCCAGATGACTTTGGTCACGTTCCACTGAGCACCGCGGAACACGCCTTCGAGTTCCTGGATGATCTTGCCGTTGCCGCGAACCGGGCCATCAAGGCGCTGCAGGTTGCAGTTAATAACGAAGATCAGGTTGTCGAGCTTCTCGCGGCCAGCCAGCGAGATCGCGCCCAGGGATTCCGGCTCGTCGCACTCGCCATCGCCCAGGAAACACCAGACTTTTTGCTTGCCTTCGGGGATAAAGCCACGCGCTTCCAGGTACTTCATGAAGCGTGCCTGGTAGATCGCCTGGATCGGGCCCAGACCCATGGATACGGTCGGGAACTGCCAGAAATCAGGCATCAGCCAAGGGTGCGGGTAGGACGACAGGCCCTGACCGTCGACTTCCTGACGGAAGTTGTTCATTTGGTCTTCGGTGATGCGGCCTTCCATGAACGCACGGGCGTAAACGCCTGGCGAGGTGTGACCCTGGAAGTAGATCAGGTCGCCGCCGTGTTCGTCGGTCGGGGCCTGGAAGAAATAGTTGAAGCCGATGTCGTACAGGGTTGCGCTGGAGGCGAAGCTGGAGATGTGACCGCCCAGGTCAGAATCTTTCAGGTTCGTACGCATCACCATGGCCATCGCGTTCCAGCGTACCAACGAGCGAATGCGGCGTTCCATGAACAGGTCGCCAGGCATGCGTGCTTCGTGGGTAACAGGAATGGTGTTGCGGTATGGCGTGGTGATGGCGTAAGGCAATTGCGAACCGCTGCGGGTCGCCAATTCGCCCATACGGGTCATCAGATAGTGAGCGCGGTCTTCGCCTTCTTTGTCGAGAACCGATTCCAGGGCGTCCAGCCATTCCTGGGTTTCGACGGGATCGAGGTCTTGCATGGCTTGCTCCAGGGCGGAAAGGCTTCCAGAATCGGTTGCCTGAGTTTGCGACTGGCCTTGTGGGCAGACGATATAAATTCTTGGATTGCCGAGAGGTTGTTCCGGCGGCGTGTAGTTTTACTACAAATCATCGGGCATTTCAGCCTTTCGAATGTATATACGAGTAGTAAAACTACAGATGAGCGGCTTGTGGCCTCCCGCTGCGTTGTGAGAATAATCGTTAAGGTTGGTCTTTTGCCAACCAGAAAAGGTGAAAGCTTGATGCTGTCTGCCAAAAATAAAGAAATTTCAGCTATTTCTAACCTTTGTTCGACAGTCGGTCACGTAGTGCGTTCTCGCCAATCACTACATACAGCCCTCTACACGCCGATCAAGGATAGACCATGAGCCTCCCTTCGCTTGCAGAACTGCCTGGCATCCTCCTGCCGTTTGTCACCCGCGCCGAGCAGTCGTTCCGTGCGTCCGTCGCCGGGTTGGACGACGACCATGGCCTGGCCGGCTGGACGCCTGAGCGCTGGGCGCAATTCGCCCGCGTCACCGCTGCCAGCGACTTCGTGATTGAACAAAGTGTCCGTGACCCATTGATGTTGCTGGAGCTGGTGCAGTCCGGTGAGCTGGACCGAAGTTTTGCTCCCGGCGAGCTGTGCGCACAGATTGCAGCAGCGGTGACTTCAGCAGAAAACGAAGACGGGCTCGGTCGCGCGCTGCGTCGTCAACGTACCCGTCATCAAGTGCGGATCATCTGGCGCGACCTGACTCGTCAGTGTGATCTGATCCAGACCTGCCGCGACCTCTCGGACATGGCCGATGCCAGCATCGATCAGGCCTATCAGTGGTTGTATTCACGGCATTGCCAGCAGTTCGGCGTGCCGACTGGCCGGCGCAGCGGCGAGCCGCAGCAAATGGTCATTCTCGGCATGGGCAAGCTCGGCGCGGTGGAGCTCAACTTGTCGTCGGACATCGACCTGATCTTCGCCTATCCCGAGGGCGGCGAAACCGTTGGTGTAAAGCGCTCGCTGGATAACCAGGAATTCTTCATTCGTCTCGGCCAGCGCCTGATCAAGGCCCTGGACCCGATGACCGTCGACGGTTTTGTATTTCGCGTCGACATGCGCCTGCGGCCTTACGGTTCGGCCGGCGCATTGGTGCTGAGCTTCAACGCGCTGGAGCAGTATTACCAGGACCAGGGCCGTGACTGGGAACGCTACGCGATGATCAAGTCGCGGGTGGTGGCCGGTGATCAAGTGGCCGGTGCGCAATTGCAAGACATGCTGCGGCCGTTCGTTTACCGGCGTTACCTCGACTTCTCGGCCATCGAAGCGTTGCGCACCATGAAGCAACTGATCCAGCAGGAAGTCCGGCGCAAGGGCATGGCCGACAACATCAAACTCGGCTCCGGTGGCATTCGTGAAGTCGAATTTATCGCCCAGGCATTCCAGTTGATCCACGGTGGCCGCGACCTGAGCTTGCAGCAACGACCTCTATTAAAAGTACTGAGCACGCTGGAAGGTCAGGGTTACCTGCCGCCGGCGGTGATCAGCGAACTGCGCGAAGGCTACGAATTCCTGCGTTACACCGAGCACGCGATCCAGGCGATCGCCGACCGCCAGACTCAGATGCTGCCGGACGGCGCCCAGGATCAGGCGCGCATCGCCTTTATGTTGGGTTTCGACGACTGGACGGCGTTTCATGAGCAGTTGATGTATTGGCGCGGTCGAGTGGCGTGGCACTTCGGTCAGGTGATTGCCGACCCCGACGAAGAGGACGGCACCGAAAGCGAAGTGGTGGTCGGCGGCGAATGGCTGCCGCTGTGGGAAGAGGCTCAGGATGAAGAGGCCGCGTGCCGTCAGTTGGAAGAGGGCGGCTTTGTCGATGCCTCCAAGGCGTTGAAGGCCTTGGCTGGCTTGCGCAGCAGTCCGCAATTGCGCGCGATGCAGCGCTTGGGGCGTGAGCGACTTGATGCCTTTATTCCGCGGTTGCTGGCTCAGGCCGTGGAGCACGCCAATCCGGATCTGGTGCTGGAAAGAGTATTGCCGCTGGTGGAAGCCGTGGCCCGTCGTTCCGCGTATTTGGTGTTGCTGACCGAGAATCCCGGCGCGCTGCGACGTTTGTTGACCTTGTGCGCCGCGAGCCCGTGGATCGCCGAACAAATCACCCGCTTCCCGCTGCTGCTCGACGAATTGCTCAACGAAGGCCGGCTGTTCAAACCGCCACTGGCGCCGGAACTGGCCGCCGAGTTGCGCGAGCGTTTGACGCGGATCCCCGAAGACGACCTCGAGCAGCAAATGGAAGCCCTGCGACATTTCAAGCTGGCGCACCGCTTGCGCGTCGCCGCTTCGGAAATTGCCGGCAGCCTGCCGTTGATGAAGGTCAGTGACTACCTGACGTGGCTCGCCGAAGCGATCCTGGAACAAGTGCTGGCTCTGGCCTGGCGCCAGACCGTGGCCAAATACGGTACGCCGCTGCGTCCCGACGGCACCTTGTGTGATCCTGGCTTCATCATTGTCGGTTACGGCAAAGTCGGTGGTCTGGAGCTAGGGCATGGTTCGGACCTGGACCTGGTGTTCATCCACGATGGCGACCCGCAGGCGGAAACCGACGGGCCGAAGCCTATCGACGGCGCGCAATTCTTTACTCGGCTGGGCCAGCGGATCATTCACTTGCTCACGGCCCAGACCAACTCTGGTCAGCTGTATGAGGTGGACATGCGTCTGCGTCCGTCCGGCGCGTCGGGGTTGCTGGTGAGTTCGCTCGGTGCGTTTGCCCGGTATCAGGAAAATGAAGCCTGGACCTGGGAGCATCAGGCGCTGGTGCGGGCGCGGGTGCTGGTGGGCAGCCCGGACGTCGGCCAGGCGTTCGAGAAAGTCCGCGCAGCGGTATTGGGCACGCCGCGTGACCTGGCGACCTTGCGCCAGGAGGTCAGCGAGATGCGCGCTAAAATGCGCGATAACCTTGGCAGCAAGAGCACCGCGGCCGGCACCGGAGCAAATGCCTTTGAGGCCACGGCGCCGTTCGATCTCAAGCAGGACGCCGGAGGTATCGTCGATATTGAATTTATGGTGCAATACGCGGCCCTGGCGTGGTCCGAGTCACACCCGTCATTGCTGCGCTGGACTGACAATATCCGCATTCTGGAAGGGCTGGAGGAGGAAGGGCTGATGCCCGCCGAAGACGCCAGCCTGTTGCGCGAGGCCTATAAAGCCTACCGCTCCGCCGCTCACCGGCAGGCCTTGCAGAAGGACGCCGGGGTGATACCGGGCGACCAGTTCGTGGACGAACGACGGCAGGTAGTGCGGATCTGGCGCGAGCTGGGGCTAAGCTGATTCTCGAGACGGGGAGGCATAAAGCCTCCCCGGCTCGTTTATGGAAACCACATGAAAATTCTGATCGTTGGGCCCAGTTGGGTCGGTGACATGGTGATGGCGCAGACACTGTTTCAGTGTCTCAAGCAGCGCCACCCGCAATGCGAAATCGACGTGCTGGCCCCCGAGTGGAGCCGGCCGATTCTTGAGCGCATGCCCCAAGTGCGTCAGGCCTTGAGCTTTCCGCTCGGCCACGGCGCGCTCGAGTTGGCGACCCGTCGACGCATCGGCAAATCCCTGGCCGGCCAGTACGATCAGGCGATCCTGCTGCCCAATTCCCTGAAGTCGGCATTGGTGCCGTTCTTCGCCCGCATTGCGAAACGTACCGGCTGGCGTGGCGAGTTCCGCTACGGCCTGCTCAATGACGTGCGCACGCTGGATAAAGAACGTTACCCACTGATGATCGAACGCTTCATGGCCCTGGCCTACGAGCCGGGCGCCGAGCTGCCGACACCTTATCCACGGCCGAGTCTGCAAATCGACCCGGTCACTCGCGAGGCGGCAATGGCCAAGTTCGGCCTGGCCCTCGACCGCCCGGTGTTGGCGCTGTGCCCTGGTGCCGAGTTTGGCGAGTCCAAGCGCTGGCCGTCCGAGCACTATGCCAAGGTTGCCGAAGCGAAGATCCGTGAAGGCTGGCAAGTCTGGCTGTTCGGTTCGAAAAACGATCACGCCGTCGGCGAAGACATCCGCTCACGGCTGATTCCCGGTCTGCGTGAAGAGTCGGTGAACCTCAGTGGCGGCACCTCCCTGGCCGAAGCCATCGACCTGATGTCCTGCGCTGACGCGGTGGTGTCCAACGACTCCGGCCTGATGCACGTCGGCGCTGCGCTGAATCGCCCGTTGGTGGCAGTCTACGGCTCGACGTCGCCGGGTTTCACGCCGCCACTGGCCGAGCACGTCGAGATCGTGCGCCTGGGCATCGAATGCAGTCCCTGCTTCGATCGCACGTGCCGCTTCGGTCATTACAACTGCCTGCGCCAGCTCATGCCGCAATCGGTGAACGAAGCCTTGCAGCGTTTGCAGGGCACTGTGGTCGAGGTCAAATAGTTTGCGGGTACTGCTGATCAAGACTTCTTCGCTGGGCGACGTGATTCACGCGTTGCCGGCTCTGACCGACGCGGCACGGGCGATCCCCGGCATCCAGTTCGACTGGGTGGTGGAAGAGGGCTTCGCCGAAATTCCGACCTGGCACCCGAGCGTGGGCAAGGTCATTCCGGTGGCGATCCGTCGCTGGCGCAAAAACATCTGGCAGACCCTCAAAAGTGGCGAGTGGAAGCGCTTCAAGCAAAGCGTTCGCGCCAACAAATATGATTTGGTGATTGATGCCCAGGGCTTGCTGAAAAGTGCGTTGCTGACCCGGTACGCTAAAGCCCCGGTGGCCGGGCTGGATAAAAACTCGGCCCGCGAGCCGATTGCCGCACACTTCTATTCCCGGCGTCTGGCCGTGGCCCGTGGGCAGCACGCGGTGGAGCGAGTGCGTCAGCTATTTGCCGTGGCCCTGGGTTACGACCTGCCAAAAGGCTTGGGCGATTACGGCCTGAACGTCGAGCGACTGGTGGAGTTGCCGCGCAAGAATCCTTACGTGGTGTTCCTGCACGGCACCACGTGGGACACCAAACACTGGCCTGAAGCCTACTGGCGAGAGTTGGCCGAGCGCGTCGGTTATCTCGGTGTCGCGGTGAAGCTGCCGTGGGGTAACCCGGTCGAGAAAGCCCGGGCCGAGCGCATCGCCAAAGACATGAGGCACGTCGAAGTGCTGCCCAAGCTCAATCTGGCGGGTGTCGGCAAAGTGCTGGCCGGCGCGCAAGCCTGCGTGGCGGTGGACACCGGCCTCGGTCACCTCGCCGCGGCGCTGGACGTGCCGACATTGTCGCTGTTCGGCCCGACCAACCCGGGCCTGACCGGCGCCTACGGTAAAGCGCAGATTCACATCGCCAGCGACTTCCCCTGCGCGCCGTGCCTGCAAAAGAAATGTACGTATAAACCGACGGCCCAAGATGCCCGTCAGTTTGACCTTAAGCGCGAGTGGCCACTGTGCTTCACGCGTCTGAATCCCGAGCGTGTCGCCACCCGACTGAGCACGTTGTTACTGGCTGAGGAGCTGCGCTGATGCAATTGGCATTCGTCTTGTACAAGTACTTTCCATTCGGGGGGTTGCAGCGCGATTTCATGCGCATCGCCCTGGAATGTCAGCAACGCGGCCATCAGATTCGGGTCTACACGCTGATTTGGGAGGGCGACATTCCACCGGGTTTCGACGTGTTGGTGGCGCCGGTCAAGGCGTTCTTCAATCATCGGCGCAACGAGAAACTCAGCGAATGGATGGAAGCGGATCTGGCCAAACGTCCGGTGGACCGATTGATCGGCTTCAACAAAATGCCGGGTCTGGATGTCTACTACGCCGCCGACGGCTGCTTCGAAGACAAGGCGCAAAACCTGCGCAACTCCCTGTACCGTCGTTGGGGCCGCTACCGGCACTTCGCCGAGTACGAGCGGGCCGTGTTTGCCAAGAACGCCAAGACCGAAGTGCTGATGATTTCCGAAGTCCAGCAGCCGCTGTTCATCAAACATTACGACACGCCGCTTGCGCGCTTCCACTTGCTGCCGCCGGGTATCTCACAGGACCGTCGCGCGCCGGCCAACGCCGCCGAGATCCGTGCCGAATTCCGTCGCGAATTCAACCTCAAGGATGATGATCTGCTGCTGGTGCAAATCGGCTCCGGGTTCAAGACCAAGGGTGTGGATCGCAGCCTCAAGGCGCTAGCCTCATTGCCCGCCGATCTGAAGAAACGCACCCGGCTGTTTGTAATTGGCCAGGACGACCCCAAATTATTCCAGATGCAGAGCGCCACATTGGGGCTTGGCGACAACGTGACGTTCCTCAAGGGCCGCAGCGACATCCCGCGTTTTCTGCTTGGCGCCGATCTGTTGATTCACCCGGCGTACAACGAAAATACCGGGACTGTGTTGCTCGAAGCCCTGGTGGCCGGGTTGCCAGTGCTGGTGAGCGCAGTGTGTGGTTACGCCCATTACATCGCCGAGGCCGACGCCGGTCTGGTGCTGGACGAACCATTCGATCAGGCGCAGTTGACCCAGTTCCTGGCCGGCATGTTGAACGACGTTCAAGCACGGGCGGCCTGGAGCCGCAATGGTCTGGCCTTCGCGGAGACGGCCGACCTCTACAGCATGCCGCAGCACGCGGCCGATGTGATTCTGGCGGAGCACGCTTAATGAAGTTGATGCTGGCTGAACCGTTCAAGAGCCTCTGGGCCGGGCGCGACCCGTTCGCCGAAGTCGAGGCCCTCCAGGGCGAGGTATACCGCGAACTTGAAGCGCGCCGGACGCTGCGTACCGAAGTCAATGGCAATGGCTTTTTCGTGAAGATCCACCGTGGCATTGGTTGGGGCGAGATCTTCAAGAACCTGCTCACTGCCAAGTTGCCGGTGCTCGGTGCCGGCCAGGAATGGAAGGCCATTCAGCGCTTGCGAGAAGTCGGCGTGCCGACCATGACCGCCGTGGCTTATGGCGAGAAGGGCAGCAACCCGGCGGACCAGCGTTCGTTCATCGTTACCGAAGAGCTGGCGCCCACTGTCAGCCTCGAAGACTTCAGCATCGACTGGGTCAAGCGCCCGCCCGAGCCAACGCTCAAGCGCGCGCTGATCGCCGAAGTCGCACGCATGACCGGCATGATGCACCGCGCCGGCGTCAACCATCGCGACTGCTACATTTGCCACTTTCTGCTGCACACCGACAAACCGGTGACAGCCGACGATTTCAGGCTCTCGGTGATTGACCTGCACCGTGCCCAAACCCGTCCAACGATTACCCAACGCTGGCGCAACAAGGACCTGGCGGCGCTGTATTTTTCGGCACTGGACATTGGCCTGACCCGTCGCGACAAACTGCGTTTCCTCAAGGGTTATTTCCAGCAGCCCCTGCGCCAGGTTCTAGGTGAGGAAGCCGGGCTGCTTGCCTGGCTCGAAGGCAAGGCCAACAAACTTTACGACCGTAAACAGCGATACGGGGATGCGCTCTGATGGCGGGTTGGAAGCTGGAGCCGGCGTACAGCGATCTGGCAGAAGATTTCGGCAGTCTAGAGGCTGTGTTTTCGCTTCAGGGCGAGCGCTTGACCCGCGACCCGTTGTCCGAGGTCATTCGCGTCCAGCGCAATGGCGTCAACTATTACGTCAAGCGCTACGTGGGTGCCGGCAAAGGTCTGCGTCGCTATCTGGGTAAGCCCCGAGTGAAGGCCGAGTGGCAGAATCTCAAACGCTTCGCCAAATGGGACATTCCCACCGCTGAGGTGGTGGCTTGGGGGCTGGAGCGGCGCGGCGCGACGTACGATCGCGGGGCAATGATTACCCGTGAATTGCCCAATACCGAAGACCTGTCGGCCCTGGCCGAACGGCATGATCCGAAACTGGCGGATCGCGCCTGGGTCGACAACGTCAGCCGGCAGCTGGCGGGTTATACCCGGACCATGCACGACCACCGCTTCACGCATAACGATTTGAAGTGGCGCAACCTGCTGATCGACGATGAGCCCCGGCTGTTTTTGATCGACTGCCCCAATGGCGATTTCTGGCGCGGTTTTTGGCTCAAGTACCGGATCACCAAGGACCTGGCCTGCCTGGACAAGGTCGCCAAGTATCACTTGTCGGCTACCCAGCGTTTGCGCTTTTACCTGCAATATCGCCAGTGTGACCGGCTGAATGCCGCCGATAAAAAACGGATTCGTCACGTGTTGAAATTTTTCGAGGGGCGCGAATGACTGATTTTCTGGCCGCTGAAGACCGTGCGCTGCTTGAGCGTCACGGCCTTGGCACCTTCGACGCACTCTGGGCCAAGCAGCTCGACGCTGTGGACGAGCCCAACATCGCTCGCGGTGGCTGGAGCAGCGTGTTTCGGCTGGATCTGGAAGGTCATGGCTACTACCTCAAACGCCAGAGCAACTACCAGATGCGCACCTTGCATGCGCCCTTTGGCGAGCCGAGCTTTGCCCGTGAGTTTCGTAATATCAGTCGCTATGAAACGTTCGGTATTCCAGCGCTGAAGGCGGCGTTTTTCGGTGAGCGCAAAGTCGACGGCGAAGTCCGGGCGATTCTGCTGACCCGTGCCCTGGATGGTTGGGATGACCTGGACTCGCTGTTGCAGCGCTGGTCGGATCTGAGTTCGGCACAGCATTCGGCCATTCTGAAGGCCTGTGGGCAACTGGCCCGGCGCCTGCACGACGCGCGTCAGGTTCACGGATGCTTCTACCCCAAACACATTTTCCTCCAGGCCACCGGCGACGGTTACCAGGCCCAACTGATCGACCTGGAAAAAACCCGGCCGTTGCTGTTTGGTCTGCGTGATCGGGCCAAAGACCTGGAGCCGTTGCTGCGTCGGGCACCTCAATGGAGCGAAGCGCAGTTGCGCGAGCTGCTGGCCGTCTATCTGGATCAATCGCAAGACAGCTCGCTGATCGACAGCTGGCTTGCGCGACTGACCGCGCGGCGCAGTCATAAGGAGGCGCGCTGATGCGATTGTCCGAGCTGAAAAACGCTGGCCGTCGCCCGAGCCTGCCGCTGAACATTCCACTGGCCGATGCCGCCGGCCCTGCCGAGCTGCAGTTGCTGAGTCTGTTGCGGGTGTTGCCGGGGCAGCGTTATGTCGGTGCCGGCGTCTGGCGTGGGCGGCCGGTGTTGGCCAAGTTGTTTGTCGGCAGCAAGGCGACGCGGCATTTCCAGCGTGAGCTGGACGGCGTGCGGTTGCTGGCGGCTCAAGGGTTGACCACGCCGTTACTGCTGGCTGATGGCCTGAAGGACGGCGAGGGTGGTTGGCTACTGTTTGATTTCCTTGACCGCGCCGAAAGCCTTGGGGATGCCTGGAAACGAGTCGAGCATTTGCCGATGCTGGCGGATGAGCAATCGATGGTATTGGCCGATGCGCTGGGAGCGATTGGTCAAATGCATCGCAAGGGTCTGTGGCAGGAAGACCTGCACCTGGACAACCTGTTACGCCAGGCTGGTCGGCTGTATTTGATCGACGGTGCCGGAATCCGCACAGAGACGCCGGGCCAGCCGCTTTCGCGGCAGAAAGTCCTGGAAAACCTCGGGGTGTTTTTTGCCCAGTTGCCCAAGTCGCTAGAACCCTACACCGAAGAGTTGCTGGTGTATTACCTGCTGAGCAACGGCGAGCATGCCTTGCCCATGGAAGCGTTGCAGAAGCAGATCAGCAAGGTGCGAAGTTGGCGCCTGAAGGACTTCCTGATCAAGGTCGGTCGCGAATGTACGCTGTTCAGCGTTCAGCGCGGAGCGTTCGGCTTGCGGGCGATTCGCCGCGAGGAAGAGGCCGCGATGGCGCCGGTGCTGGCGCAGGCCGATGCGCTGCTCGATCAGGGACATCTGTACAAGACGGGTGGCGCGGCGAGCGTCGGCAAGGTTGAGATGGCAGGTCGCACGCTGGTGATCAAACGCTACAACATCAAAGGTTTTGCCCACTGGCTCAAACGCTTCTGGCGTCCGAGCCGTGCCTGGCACTCCTGGCGTGAAGGCAATCGCCTGGCGTTTCTCGGCATTGCCACCCCCAAGCCGTTGGCCTTGCTGGAGAAGCGTTTTCTTTGGTTGCGCAGTGGGGCTTATCTGGTGACCGAGTATTTGCCGGGGCCGGACATCATCGAGCGGTTTGCACCTTATGTTGAAAGTGGTGAGGCACCGGAAGTCGAATTGCTGGCACTGGATCATTTGTTTGCCGAGCTGATTGGCGAGCGAATCAGTCACGGGGATTTCAAGGGGCATAACCTGTTTTGGCACCACGATCGCTGGGCACTGATTGATCTCGATTCGATGTGTCAGCATGCCTCGCTCAGCAGCTTCGCCGCGGCCTATGCGCGGGATCGGGCAAGGTTCATGCGTAACTGGCCTGAGCGCAGTGCGCTTTATCAGATCATTGACCAGCGTCTCCCCAAAAATATCGCTAGCGCTGCCTGAATCGGCCAGAACAGCCACTTGAGATTAAGGGACAGGTTTTTATGAATCGTCCTACATGATCTACAGAACCCGTGAACTGTGTCCTGAATAGCCGCGATGCTAAGTTTGCCCGACGTTCACGGAGGGCAAACTTTGACGATAAAAATGACCGTGTTACTGAGCGCTTTTGCACTGGTTTTATCGGGCTGCGGGACTGCAGTTACGGTGCTGCAGGATGACGAAGACGCGGCTCGTAGCCTCAGAAAGCAAAAGACCTACTGTCAGTCCATCCCACGGATATACAGTGGTCTGGCGTTCGACTTTTGCGTATTGAACGCAGCGCCTGATCCCACGGGTTTTCTTTTGCCGTTCGTATTGGCGGATCTCACCCTGTCGGGTGTTTTCGACACTATCCTCCTGCCCTATACGGTTTACCGCCAAGCTACCGACGGCAATATCAGCATTTACTGGAGGTCGGGCCGCGGATGAGCCGTGCCGCCTGCTTTCGCCAGGATCATCTTTACGGGGGTAATATGCGCTGGGTCATTCCCGCCATGTTTAAGCTATAATCCCGCCCTTTAGCTGCCACTCGCCCTTTGCGAGGGCACATTAATCTTTGAGGCGCCTTGCGCCTGCATGCAGACTAAAGAGGCTAGACCCCTGTGGCATTGACGATTCTTGGCCTGTCCGGCGCCCTTAGCCATGATCCTTCCGCAGCTTTGTACATCGACGGCAAGCTGGTCGCGGCGGCTGAGGAAGAGCGCTTTGTGCGCGATAAACATGCAAAGAACCGCATGCCTTACGAGTCAGCTAAGTTCTGCCTCGAGCAGGCCGGTATCAAGCCTTCCGACGTTGATGTGGTAGCGATTCCGTTCGCGCCGATCAGCCTGTTCGGCAAAGCTCGCTGGCATTACGCCAAGCGTTACTGGTACGCCCCGGACCGCGCGCTCGATGCGATCCTGATGGGTAACCGTCGCTACAAGCGCTATCGCAACAAGATTGTCTGGTGCCTCGAGCAATTGGGATTCGATCCGAAGAAAATCAAGATCGAGCCGGTCGAGCATCACCTGGCTCACGCCTCCAGTGCTTATCACTGCTCCGGTTTCAAAGAGAAAACCGCGATCCTCGGGATTGACGGCAAGGGTGAGTACGCCACGACCTTTTTCGGTTACGGCGAAAACGGCAAGATCCACAAGATCAAGGAATTCTTCGATCCGGACTCCCTCGGCGGCCTGTACGGCGCGATCACCGAGTTCCTCGGTTTCGAGATGCTCGACGGCGAGTTCAAGGTCATGGGCATGGCGCCGTATGGCGATGCCAGCAAATACGATTTCTCGCGCCTGGCTTCGTTTGAAAACGGCGAACTGGTGATCAACACCGACTACGCCAACGTCATCGGCCTGCGTCGTTATAAAGAGAAGGGCAAAGGTTTCTACTTCTCGCCAAAGCTGATCGAGTGGCTGGGTCCCAAGCGCGAAGGCGACATCGCTGACGAGCCGTACATCCATTACGCCGCGAGCATGCAAGCACTGTTCGAAAAAATCTCGCTGCAGATGATCGACCATTACCTGGGCGACGTGCTCAAGGAAACCGGCAAACTGGCCTTCGCCGGTGGCTGTGCGTTGAACGTCAAGCTGAACCAGAAAATCATCGCCCGCGATGACGTTAAAGAACTGTTCGTGCAGCCTGCGTCCGGCGATGCTGGCACCGCGGTCGGCGCGGCGGCCTATGTGTCCCACGCTCGTGGTGTGCCGGTCGAGAAGATGGAACACGTCTACCTCGGTCCGTCGTACACCAACGAAGACGTCCTCGCTGCATGCGCCCGTCACCCGAGCAAGCCGGTAGGGCGCAAGCTTGAGAACATGCCGGAAAACATCGCCAAAATCATGGTCGACGGCAACCCGGTGGCCTGGTTCCAGGGCCGCATGGAATTTGGTCCGCGCGCCTTGGGCGGTCGTTCGATCATCGGTTGCCCGAGTGCGACTGGCGTGGCTGACCGCATCAACCACCAGATCAAGTTCCGCGAGCGCTGGAGGCCTTTCTGCCCGTCGATGCTCGACACCGTTGCACCGCAGATGATCAAGGTCGATCACCCTGCGCCGTTCATGACCTTCACCTTTGAAGTGGCGCAAGAGTGGAAGACCCGCGTGCCGGAAGTCGTCCATGAAGACGGTACGTCCCGGGCCCAGGTGCTCAAGCGCGAATACAACCCGCGCTACTACGACATGATGAAGGCGCTGGAAGTGCTGACCGGTAACGGCGTGTCGCTGAACACCTCGCTCAACCGTCGTGGCGAACCGATGATCTGCTCGCCGACGGACGCCCTGAACATGTTCTTCGGTTCCGATCTACAGTATCTGATCATGGAAGACATCCTGGTGGTCAAAGAAGGCGCGGACGCATATGACACGCTCGGCTGAACGCCATGTGCTGCAGTTCTGTCACGGCTATGACGGGCCGTTTCTGGACTGCGCCCGGCAGTATGCCAGCCTGTTCGCGGGGACCGGTTTTCGAGTGACCACGGTGTTTTTGACCGGGGCTGCCGATGCCGACGTCGCCGCGGGCTGTGCTTCCGATGAAGTGCTGTTCATGGAATACAGCTCCAAGGCCATTCGTGGCCTGAAGCTGGGCGCCATCAGCGATTTGCGCAAGATCGCCGCGTCGCGCAATTTCAGTTTTTGCATCGCTCACCGTTTCAAACCTATTTATATCGCCTTGCTCGGCACGTCGTTGCCGGTGATTGGCGTGCATCACGCGTTTGACGATTACAAGCGCGGCACGCGCAAACTCTTCGCCAATATTTTCCGTAAGCGCCTGAGTCTGCTCGGGGTTTCCGATGCCGTGCGCGACGACATGCGTCATTGCCTGCCGAAGTGGCCGCCGGTGCGGATTCAGACGCTCTATAACCGTATCGATGTGCAGACCTTGCAGGACAGCCAGGTGTCGGTTCGCGAGGCCAGGGAAACCCTCGGCCTGGCGCCGGATGCCTGGGTTGTCGGTAATGTCGGACGGCTGCATCCGGACAAGGATCAGACCACGCTGCTGCACGGTTTTGCTGCGGCGTTGCCGGGTTTGCCGGCCATCAGTCAATTGGTGATTCTCGGTGCCGGTCGGCTGGAACAGGACCTCAAGGCCCTGGCTCGTGAGTTGGGTATCGGCGACCGCGTGCTGTTCCTCGGTCAGGTGCCTGAAGCCCGACGTTATTTCCGAGCCTTCGATGTGTTTGCGTTGAGTTCCGATCACGAACCGTTTGGCATGGTGCTGCTGGAGGCCATGGCTGCCGGCGTACCCTTGCTCGCCACGGCGTGTGGCGGGGCGAAGGAAGTGGTCGAGGGTGTCGGTATTCTGTTCCCGCTGGGCGATGCCGAGCACTTGGCTCAAGGGCTGCAACATCTGGCCGCGATGGACGAGCAGCAACGTCACCAGTGTGCCGAGCTCATGCTCGATCGCTTGCGTGAGCGCTTCTCTGACCGCGCGGTGCGCGATGCTTTCTGGTGTTTGCCGCATGTTACCGAACTGGCGCCGAGGGGCTGATGCTCAACCGATTTCAAGGCTGGCGCGAACGTGGCTGGGCGGTAGTCGACGCCTCGACATATGCCGAGGCCTGGCAACGATATGGCGGCAGCGTCGCCACTCACCCCGTGGTGGTCGAGCGGCTGGCGCAGTTAGCCGGCATCCCTGTGCGCTACCTGGCCTGGGAGCAAAACGGTGAAGTCAAAGCTGCGATCCCGAGCTGGGGCCGCGACCTCGCCTTGTCCAAGGACGTGCTCAAGCGCTTCGGTAAAAAAGGTCTGTTCGACCTCGGTAATGCCGAGGTCATCCTGCCGGCCGCCGCCGATGCACAAGCGCCGCTGCGTCACCGTGGACGCTACCTGTCGGCGCTGAATGAAGGCCGCTTCACCGGCATCAAGTTGCAGGCTGAACAGCTGGCGATGGCCCGCACTCCCGAAGAACTGTCGAAGAAGTTTCGCTACAACCAGCGCCGTGAATTGCGATTGCTGGAGGAAGCGGGCGGAGTGGTCCGGCCGGTCGCGGAGTTTTCCAGCCGTGAACTGGCCGCGATCTATTGCGACTTGTTCCAGCGTCGCTGGGGCTTCCCGGCGACGGGGGCCGAGCGCATGGCTGAGGTCATCGAGTTGCTGCGTGATTTGCTGATCGGCTCGGTGATTTTTCTCAACGATGCGCCGATAGCGACTCAACTGGTCTACCGTGTTGAGGCACCGCAGTGGATCAGCGTCGAGTACATCAATGGCGGCGTCGATCCTGAAACCCGCGAATTCAGTCCGGGCAGTGTGCTGAGCTTTCTCAATACACAAAGCGCCTGGGAGCATGCCCGGGCGTTGGACAAACCGTTGCGCTTTTCTTTCGGTCGTGCCGACCGTGAATACAAGGATCGCTGGTGCAATCCGGTGCCGGTGTTCACCGTATGAACCTACCTGTGAACCGCAAACAGCAATTGCTCAAGCGCCATCGGCGCAACAAGCGCACCGGCCTGCTCATCGCGCTGGTGCTATTGATTGCCATGGGTGTGGTGGTGACCTGGTGGCTGCCGCCGGTGCTCGCGGTTCTGGGTTGGATTGCCCACGAGGCCTGGTTCGCCGACCACCTGTTTTATTCGCCCAAAGACGATTATCAATACAGCTTTCCACCGTATACCCAGCAGCCCAAGGTTTACCTTGACGGTGAACGTTTGCGCCTTGACGACGGCGTCATGCTGGTCGATGACGCCACTCTGATCCTGGCGCTGCGGATAAAAAGCACCTGGCTTGGACGCTTTATCGATCCCGTAGTCGAGTTGTCGGGGGGGGATAACCCGGACCGACAAACCTTCGAACGTGGTGTGGACGGTCTGCGTTACCTCAACCTCAGTGGCCAGGCGCAGGTTCTGTCGCAAGGTGAGTTACGCCTGCGTGGGCGTTTCTGCCGACTGCTGGGTGAACCGGTGCTCAGGGTGTTCGAGCATCCGGATTACAGCCGTCAGCGGGTGATGGTGATTGCTCCCCACGCCGACGATGCCGAGTTGGCCGCATTCGGTTTGTACAGTCAGGCCGACGAAGCCTGGATCGTCACCCTGACCGCCGGTGAAATCGAAGCTGAGCACTATCAGCAACTGGGATTGAACAAGGTTGAAGCGGCACGCCTCAAGGGGCGACTCCGGTCTTGGGACAGCATCGCAGTGCCGCGCTGGGCCGGGGTGCCCGAAAACCGTTGCGTGCAGTTGGGCTATTTCTGCCTGCAACTGTCGGCCATGCAAGCAACACCGGCCCGGCCGGTGGGATCGCGCGAAGCTGATATGGACGACACGCGACTGTTCCGTCAGTTGAATCCCTTTGCCTTGCCGGGTGACACCGACGGTGCGCCGACCTGGAACAATCTGTTGGCCGATCTGCGGGAGTTGCTGCTGCGGGCGCGGCCCGATGTCATCGTGATGCCGCACCCGACGCTCGACCCTCATCCGGACCACCTTTGCGCGCAGCAAGCGGTCATTGAGGCATTGCGTGGCCTCGAGTGGCAGCCAACCACTTTGCTCGGTTACGCCAACCATTTGCATGACAACGATCGTTGGCCGATGGGCGATGCAGGTCATGGCGTAGCACTGCCGCCGTGCTTCGATTCGTCCGTACCGATGCAGCCCTGCTGTATACCGATGTCGCCGGGGATTCAGCTCGACAAAGCCATGGCGCTCGGGATGATGCACGACCTGCAACCGTCGATGCCGTTCAAGCGGCGAACTCGGCGGTTGATACAGTGGCTCTTGGCCAGTAGAGTGCCGCCCATCTATGGCGAGAATGAGTTCTTTCGCAAGGCGGTCAGACGCCACGAACTGTTCTGGCTTTTGAAGCATGGTGAAACACCGGTGAAGCAGAACTGAAGTACAACATTGTCTGATATGGCCATGTTTCTAGCATTTACAGTGAGGTTTTCTGTGATCAACCCATGCCCGCGTATTTTGTTTCTGATGCCTTATTTCGGCCGCTGGCCCTTCTGGATGCCATTTTTTCTGGAGAGCTGCCGTCGCAATCCAGACATCGACTGGTTGTTTTTCAGTGACTGTGGGGTTCCGGAGAATCTGCCGCCCAATGTCACCATTGAAAGCATGATGTTCAGCGATTACTGCGGATTGGTGTCCGAGCGGCTGGGGATCGACTTTGCGCCGACCGAAGCTTACAAACTCTGCGATATCAGGCCAGCGTTCGGACTTATTCATGCCGACCACCTGCAAGGCTATGATTTCTGGGGGTTTGGCGATATTGATCTGGTGTATGGGGATTTGCGTAGTTATTTCACTGCGGATCGGCTCGCCTCCTACGATCTGTACTCCACCCACGAGCGAAGAGTGGCGGGGCATCTTTGTCTGATTCGTAACACTGCCCGTAAGCGTGAGTTGTTCAGGCAGATCAAGGACTGGAAATCGCGATTCACCGATCAGAAGCACCATGCACTGGACGAGGGCGCATTCAGTCGAATCTTTCTCTGGCGCAAGAATTTTCCCGAGCCGTTGTTCAAACTAGTGGGCAAGTTCAATCCATGGCGTCGACGCAGCGAGTTTACCGAAGCATTCAGTACGCCGGGTGGCTGTATCAAATGGCATGACGGCACAGAAAATTTCCCGCTTAAATGGAGTTGGCGCGACGGCAATTTGAGAAATGATCGCGATGGCGATCGCCGATTTCCGTACTTTCACTTCGTTTGCTGGAAGCGCAACGAGTGGTCACGGATGCCACAACCCGATCCGGCCGAGGTCAGGCGCGTCGCCGCTGAACCAGCGTGGGTCATCGATGCGACTGGTTTTCATCGGGGAGAGTTATGAGTCAGAGGTCAAAGGTTCTGCAGTTGCAGCCTGACTACAACGTCAAAGCGCATGACTTTGCCGACCTTGCGGAGCAAATCGTCAAGGCGCTGCCGAGTGATCGCTATGAAGTGACCGCCGCATTTCTGCGCGGCAAGCCTGGGCCGGGTGAGGCGGTGAGCCGTGCCGACCGTTCGGTGTATTTCGAGTTTTCCGACAAATCGCTCAAGGGAATGCGCCTGCTTGCCATGTGGCGGTTGTATCAGTTCTGCCGCAAAGAAAAATTCGATGTGGTGATTTGCAACCGTTTCAAGCCGGTGAACATGATGCTGGCACTCAACCGCTGGTTGAAAGTTTCGCTGTGCATCGGTATCTCCCACGGTTTTGGCGAATACGACCGGTTTTACCGGCGCCGCCAGGCCGAGCGCCTGATTGATAGCCACTGGCGTTTTGTCGGTGTGTCGCCGGCGGTCAAGCAGTATTTGCTGGACTGTGACAGCGGTTTCACCGACGAGAATACCTTCGCCATTACCAATGCCATCGACATCGAGCAGGCTGAAGGTTTGCAACACAGCCGTGAGCATGCCCGCGAGTTGCTGGGCATTGACTCGCAGGTGCGATTGATCGGTGCGCTGGGCCGGTTAGTGCCGGTCAAAGGACACACTTATCTGCTGCAAGCATTTGCGGCGCTCAAGGACAAGTATCCCTATACCCAGTTGGCCATCATCGGCGCCGGACGTGAAGAGTCACGCCTGGCCGCAGAGATCGAGCACCTTGGATTGAGCGGTCGTGCACATTTGTTGGGGTTCAAGGAAAACGCCTTGCAATACGTTCGTGCGTTCGACATCTGGACCATGCCGTCCTTGGCTGAAGGCCTGGGCTTGGCACTGCTCGAAGGCATGAGCGGCCACTTGCCGGTGATTGCCTCCAACGTACCGGCCATGCTGCCGCTGATTCAGGGTGCTGGTGGGTTGGCGGTTACGCCGGCCGATGTGCCAGCCTTGGTAGCAGCGCTGGATAATTACCTCGAACTATCTGACGGTGAACTCAAGGCCAAGGGCGAGCAGGCCTACCGTTATCTCCAGGAAAACCATGACATTGATGTGTTCCGTCAGGAATACCTGACCCTGATCGAATCCGGCCTGAACAAGGCCCGCAAGGAACAACCATGAGCGACGTACAACCACTCGTCACGGTCATCATCGCGTCGTACAACCACGGTCGCTACATTGAGGAAAGCATTCTCAGCGTCATCAACCAAACCTATTCGAACATTGAGTTGCTGGTGGTCGATGATGGCTCCAGCGACGACAGTGTGGAACGGATCAATGCCTTGCAGGCGCTCCACGGCTTCGATTTCCGTGTTCAGCAGAATCAAGGGCTGACCAATACTCTCAATGGTGCCATTGCCCGCTCCAAGGGAAGTCTGATCGTGCCGTTCGGTTCCGACGACATTATGATCGCAGAGCGAATCGCTACGCAGGTCGCGTATATGGATGGCAAGCCGGAGGTCGGAATCTGCGCCGGTAATATTGAACTCATCGATGCAGACGGCAATCTGTACCCCGAGGCGCGCCAGCGCCGCGATGTGCCGTTCCGCCGCTTGGACTTCGAAGACATGTTCCTTGAACGCAAGCCTTACCCGCCCGCGCCAACCCTGATGATTCGTCGCGAAGCGCTGGAAAAGGTCGGCGGTTTCGACCCCAACATTCGTCTCGAAGACCTGCTGATCGAACTGAAGGTGACGCGTGCCGGCTATTTCATCGATGGTTTGGGTGTGGTGATGGCGCGCTATCGCAAGCACTCCACCAACTCCTACAAGAATCACCGCTTTATGATCGACAATATTCTGCGTTCCTACGCGCTGTTCAGCGATCACCCGCTGTACGAGCACGTGCGCTACAAGTTCCTCAGTTCAATGTTTCTCAAGACCGCCAACCGGGACCGCAAGCTGGCTCGAGAGCTGCTGGCTCAGATCCCGTTTTGGGCCTGGAACAAGAAAACCTGGCGTGGCTTGGGGCGCTTGTATTTCTCATCTTTGGAAAAAGACTGAGTCATGGGCTGGGTTCAGCGCTATCGCGAAAAGCGTACCAGGCGGGCGATTCGAAAGCTGCCGAAGATCGAACGAGGAGTGGAACGTTTCAAGTTGCGATACCCGGATTAGGCCTTCGGTCGTGGCAGTTATGGTTTACCGCAGGTTCATGACTGGTAGGAAGGTTCGGCCCTGAGCATTGCTGCCTATTGTTCAATCGCTGAGGGCGTGCAGATTTTTCTCGGTGGCCATCACCGTGCCGACTGAGTCACCACCTTTGCGTTTCCGGCGAAGGTCAAACAGGCCTCGTCCATCAGCAGTTACAGCGGCACCAAACGGGGATGTGAACATCGGCAGCGACGTGTGGCTGTGTTCCAACTGCACAATACTTTCTGGTGTCACGGTGGGAGATGGTGCAATCGCGGCGGCGGGTGCACTGGTGACTCGCGATGTCGGTGGTAATCCGGCGAAATTCCTGCGCTGGCGCTTCCCTGAGGAGCAGTGCTTTCAGCTCCTGCAGAGTGCCTGGTGGAACTGGCCAGAGGCAGAGTCGCACGGTTTGGCCGATAAACTCTGCAACGATGACATCGAAGGCTTCCTTGCTTATGCCCGCCAGCGGCAGCCGCAGTGATTGCTCGGTATCGCTGAGCAATCACTGCAGTCCGTCGGTTATCCCTGAACTCGCGTCGTTTGGCGGGCGGCCAGCACTTGCCTGTGCAGGTTATCCACCGCAGATTTTGATGCCGTCACAGCGTAGCCTCGCAGCAGTGCCTGGAAATGATCTTCGAACAGCCAGCGACGGTCGACCGTGTATCGCTGCATGTGGCGCAAATTGCGCTGACGCAAGGAAAGGCTCAGTGAGGAAGGGTAGATGCGTAAGTCGGCCACATCGATCAGGCCGAACTCGCCATCCTCCAGTACCAGAACATTGCCCAGATGCAAGGAGCGGAAATACACCCCTTGCTCGTGCAGATGCGCCATGAATTTACCGAAGCGTTCCACCAGCGCCTCACGCATGTCCGGTGCAGTGAGGCCCTGCAGGACCTGGCGCAGAGTGTTGCCCGGCAGCGGCAAATAATGCACGGCGCTGCTGCCATCGTTGATGCGGTACAGGTCGAGGATCTGTGGCGTTGGAATGCCCATGCGGCGCAAGCTTTCGCTGTTGACGGTAAAGCGTTCCGAGTAGGGGTTGAAGCTGCCGGAGGTGTACCAGCGACGTTCGCGGAATAGCTTCAGGAAGCAGCCATCGATCAGGCGCAGGACTTTCGGCCCCAGACCATCTTCTTCGATCACGTGAGCGTTGGCAGTCAATTTCGCCAAGTCAGCCTGCGCCAATTTCTTGATGGGCATCGCCAGCAAGCGACCGGCACGCTGGTTGATGCTCAGCGCGGCGATCAGTGCCAGTGGAATCCATAGCAGAAACCAGTGCTCCTTGGGGCGCGAGATGATTCCGCCACCTTCGGTCAGGCCCGCACCGATGCCAAACACAAGCCAGGTCGAGGCAACAATGAACAGCGGTTGCAGCCGATTGCGCCAGCTGGCCAGCAGGCTCCAGACTTGGAAGAACACCCATGGAAGAAAGCCTAGAATACCGACGTAATAAAGAACGCCCAAGGCGAAACTGTGAGGTTCCGACAGCTCGTAGCCTACGCCAGGATCGACGGCAAGGGTGGCGGCGTAACCATGGCCGATCCAGGGATGTTCGGCAATTTTTTGCAGGACCATTTGCCAAATTTCGAAGCGATAGGAGTCGCCTCTTGCGCTGATCATGTTCGAAAACACCGCGAAAACTGCCGCTCCTCCGGCGAGCAGGATTCCCAGCAAAATAACCGAACGGCGGTTCCAGCAGATGAACCCCAGCCAAAGCGCGGCCAGGGACAGTGCCACCAGCGGTGTCCTGGAGCCGGTAGCGAGCACCGCAACGAACATGACCACCATCGCTGGAATGCTCAGAAAAAGTATCTTTGGGCGTTTGCATGTCATGCTCAAGCTGAGCCAATAGGCACAGAAGAAGCCGAACAGGTGCGAGCTTAGTAATGGATTGTCGAACGCGCCACCGCCAACCAGGCGCATTCCCGGTTGATAGATGTGGGCAAACATATACAGGTTATGGATCGAGGCGATCAGCCCCATCATGGCGGCAATAAACAGCAGGGGCTGAATGATGTCGCTGCGGTAGTGCACCAGCAGGTAGCAACCGACGAACAGCATCAGCGTGTGAATTGGCGGTTTTAGCTGGCCGCCTAAGCTTTCGTCTCCCGGGCTCCAGCACAGGCTCAGCAGCGCCCATCCGGCGAAGAGCAGCACGGCGATGAAAATCGGCTCGCGCAGCAATTCCTTGAGTGCTCGTGGGCGTAGGCAGAGCGCGGTCAACGCTGGAATGCTGAACAAGCCGTAGTAAAGCTTGTGCATCAGGCTGCGGTCCGGCAGGAAGAACAGCGCACACAGGAGCAAGAGGTAACCAAGTGGAAGAGTCCACAGGCAAATGAAATCGAAGACTCGATTGGACGTACTGTTGAGAACGCTGAGTTGCATGCTGGGAGATTCAATCCTGAAGTTGATCGGCCACTTGCCGTAATGGCCATATGATACTAATTGCGTTCTCTAACAATAACAGCCTTTAAGCGATTGCCGGTACCCGGAGGAAGCTGTGCTAAAGTCAGCGTCCTTTTCATCGACATCCGCGTGATATGACCGACTCCAGTCTCTCCGCAAGCCCTTCGAGCTTGAAAATCTACTTCCGTCTGCTTGGTTATGTCCGGCCGTACATCGGTCTGTTCCTGATCAGCATCGTCGGTTTTCTGATTTTTGCTTCGACGCAGCCGATGCTCGGCTACATCCTCAAGTATTTCGTCGACGGCCTGTCAAATCCCGAGGCTGTACTGTTTCCCAGCGTTCCGTACCTACGAGACTTGCAGCTTCTGCAAACGGTGCCATTGCTGATCATTCTGATCGCCGCGTGGCAGGGGTTGGGATCTTATCTGGGTAACTACTTTCTGGCCAAGGTTTCCCTCGGACTGGTCCATGACTTGCGGGTGCAGCTATTCAATAACCTGCTGGTTTTGCCCAACCGGTATTTCGATAAGCGTAACTCGGGGCATTTGATTTCGCGTATCACCTTCAACGTGACGATGGTCACGGGGGCGGCCACAGATGCGATCAAGGTCGTAATCCGTGAAGGCATGACGGTGATTTTCCTGTTCGCTTCGCTGCTGTTCATGAACTGGAAGCTGACGCTGGTCATGATCGCGATCCTGCCACTGATCGCCGTAATGGTGCGTACCGCGAGCAAGAAATTCCGCAAGCAGAGCAAGAAAATCCAAGCAGCCATGGGCGACGTGACACACGTGGCGTCGGAAACCATCCAGGGCTATCGCGTGGTCCGCAGTTTCGGCGGCGAAGTCTATGAAGAGAAACGCTTCTTCAATGCCAGCAAGAGCAACACCGACAAGCAACTGCGTATGACCCGTACCGGCGCTATCTACACGCCGCTGCTGCAATTGGTGATCTACAGCGCCATGGCCGTGCTGATGTTTCTGGTGCTATTCCTGCGTGGCGATGCGTCCGCCGGTGACATGGTTGCCTACATCACCCTGGCTGGCTTGCTGCCTAAACCGATCCGCCAATTGTCCGAAGTCAGTTCGACCATTCAGAAAGGGGTGGCGGGTGCCGAAAGTATTTTCGAGCAACTGGACGTTGAGCCGGAAATCGATACCGGTACCGTCGAGCACGATGCCGTTACCGGTAGACTAGATGTGCGACATCTAAGTTTTACCTACCCTGACACTGAACGTCAGGTGCTCGACGACATCAGTTTCTCGGTCGAACCGGGACAAATGGTGGCGCTGGTTGGGCGTTCGGGCAGCGGAAAGTCGACCTTGGCTAACCTGATTCCGCGCTTCTATCACCACGACAAGGGCGATATCTTGATTGATGGTGTTGAGGTTGAGCAGTACAAGCTGCTCAATCTGCGCAAGCACATCGCCCAAGTGACCCAGCACGTCACGCTGTTCAGCGATACTGTGGCCAACAACATTGCCTATGGCGATCTGGCCGGTGCGCCTCGCGAAGACATCGAAAAAGCCGCGAAAGACGCCTATGCCATGGACTTCATCGAGCAACTGCCCGAAGGCCTGGATACTCAAGTGGGAGAGAACGGCGTGCTGCTGTCCGGCGGTCAGCGCCAGCGTCTGGCGATTGCCCGGGCATTGCTCAAGAACGCGCCTTTACTGATTCTCGACGAGGCTACCTCGGCTCTTGATACCGAGTCGGAGCGGCATATTCAAGGCGCTTTAGATCAGGTGATGAAAGGCCGGACCACGCTGGTGATCGCTCACCGCTTGTCGACCATCGAGAAGGCTGACCTGATTCTGGTCATGGACCAGGGCCGGATTGTCGAGCGCGGCACGCATGCCGAACTGCTTGCACAGAATGGCCACTACGCTCGCCTGAACGCCATGGGCCTCGACGCCCCGGCGGAAGACATCGCCTGAGTGCGCGCTCCGTCACCTGCTGTGACGGTCCGAAGAAATCGCAGCCTGAGGTTTTCGAACTTGCAAGGGCTGCGATTTTTTGCTTTTGATGCCCCCGTTCATGCCATGCGCAAGCCCACGCCAACCCTGTGTTAATATCGCGGCCCTGTTCATTTTGTATGTGGGTTGCTCCATGAAGTTGTCCATGCCGCGATTCGATCAAGCCCCTGTCTTGGTGGTCGGCGATGTCATGCTCGACCGTTACTGGCATGGTGGTACCTCACGGATTTCCCCTGAGGCGCCGGTGCCGGTAGTCAAGGTCGAGCAAATCGAGGACCGCCCGGGCGGTGCCGCCAACGTTGCGTTGAACATTGCCGCCCTCGGCGCTCCGGCCTCATTGGTTGGCGTGACCGGCGACGATGAAGCCGCCGACAGCCTGGCCAATAGCCTCAAGGGCGCTGGCGTGCGGGCGTTGTTCCAGCGCATCGCGCACCAGCCGACCATCGTCAAGCTGCGAGTCATGAGCCGTCACCAGCAACTGCTGCGTATCGACTTCGAAGAACCTTTCGTCACCGACGCATTGGCGCTGGGCGAGCAAGTCGACGAATTGCTCGAAGGCATCAAAGTGCTGGTGCTGTCCGACTACGGCAAAGGCGCGCTGAAAAACCATCAGGTGCTGATCCAGGCGGCACGTGCCCGTGGCATTCCGGTGCTGGCCGATCCCAAGGGCAAGGATTTCTCGATCTATCGTGGTGCAAGCCTGATCACCCCGAACCTCAGCGAATTCGAAACCATCGTCGGCGGTTGCGCCGATGAGCACGAACTGGTGAGCAAGGGCGCGCAGTTGATGCACGACCTGGACCTCGGTGCCTTGCTGGTGACCCGTGGTGAACACGGCATGACCCTGTTGCGCCCGGATCATCCGGCGCTGCACTTACCCGCCCGTGCCCGCGAAGTGTTCGACGTGACCGGCGCTGGTGACACGGTGATTTCCACCTTGGCGGCGGCGATTGCCGCTGGCGAAGAACTGCCACACGCGGTGGCACTGGCTAACCTGGCGGCGGGCATCGTCGTTGGCAAGCTCGGTACAGCGGCCATCAGCGCGCCGGAACTGCGTCGCGCCATCCAGCGTGAAGAAGGTTCGGAGCGTGGCGTGCTGGGTCTTGAGCAGTTGCTGCTGGCGGTCGACGATGCGCGCGCGCACAAAGAGAAGATCGTTTTTACCAACGGCTGCTTCGACATTTTGCACGCCGGCCACGTGACGTACCTCGAACAGGCACGGGCCCAGGGCGATCGATTGATCGTTGCGGTCAACGACGATGCGTCAGTCAGCCGCCTGAAAGGGCCGGGTCGTCCGATCAATAGCGTCGACCGTCGCATGGCCGTACTGGCCGGTTTGGGTGCGGTGGATTGGGTGATCAGCTTCGCTGAAGGCACTCCGGAGAACTTGCTGCGCGAGGTCAAGCCGGATGTGCTGGTCAAGGGCGGGGACTACGGAATCGAGCAGGTCGTCGGTGCGGACATTGTGACCGCTTACGGCGGAACGGTGAAAGTGCTGGGGCTGGTGGAAAACAGCTCGACTACCGCGATTGTCGAGAAAATTCGCAGTAATTAACTAGATTAACGACTCCCGTTTCATACTGCGTATGAACGGGTTTTATCGTGAGGATACTACCATCCCAACAGTGCCTGGTATTTACCCAATTGCTCTTGCCTGCTGTCGTCTGGTGGTAAAAAATTTATGAAAGTCATGCTTCTGGTGATGGACGAGCAACGTGTCATTCTGGATCGCCTATATGAAATCGTGCAGCAGAACTGCGACGAGTGTGTCGTCTATCGCCTGAGCAAAACACAGCAGAAGAAACTGGGGCCATTTCTCGCTTCGGTCAACTACCAGGCATTCGATCGGGTCGTTATTTTCTCAAGAGTCAAACGTCTTGTCCCTCAACTAAGGGTTTTGAAGTGTATTCCAGGCCTGATTTTTCTGGAGCATGACGCTTATCAGAACTACATGGCCGAAAGTAAATACCTGAACGTCTACTCGCGTCTTTACAGCCGCCTGCCCAGCGCTCGCGTTCTGGTTTCCGGCGCTGTCGTTGCGCGTCGAATGAAGGCTGAAAATATTGATGCAATGTTCGTTTCAAAGGGATATGACGAACAAATGCTGCATAACACCGGAGGTGTTCGAGACATCCCGATAGGCTTTCTGGGCAGCCTTAAAAGTACCGAGTACGCACGGCGCAAGAAGCTTCTTGAGTCTCTTTCCCAGCGTACCGGCATGTTGGTGACTCGCACCCAATCAGGCGGCGAATACCTGGAAATGCTCAATCGCATCAAGATTTTCGTGAGTGCCGATATCGGCATGAATGAATTTATGATCAAAAACTTTGAAGCGATGGCGTGCGGTTGTGTGTTGCTGGCCTGGAGCCAGGGTGAAGAAGACGAACTGCTGGGTTTTCGGGATATGCACAACACGGTTTTCTATCGATCCGAAGATGAGGCCGTGGAAAAACTCAAGCTGCTGCAGGGTGACCCGTTGCTGATGGCTCGTATTGCCGATAATGGGCAGGCATTCGCGCAGAGCCGGTATTCTTTCGCGCGTGTGGGCAGCTCTCTCGCTTTCGAAATTCAGCGTGAAATGCGGCCTTGGCAACCCCCTTCAGCGCTCACACGCCTGTGGGTGAAAGTTCGTTACGGTATGCGGGTTCCGGGATAGATATGCTGAATCAGCCACCGCAAGCAGATGAGCCAATGGCGCTGGATGCATTGCCCGGCGGTGACCAGACTGTTCAGGACGGATTGCCGCAAGCGCTCAAGGAGTGTTTGCACGGGGCGGCTCGGGTTGTGCTTGTTGCCAATAATCCCGCCATTACCCGAGACGATTTCGATGCGTTGAATATCGGCACTAATGACGTCGTCGTCAGCTTCAACAAGTGTTCGCCGGCGGCGCTGCTTTGCGCTCATAGCGTCAATGTATTTGTGCATGGATTTAATGCGCCGGACGCTTTTTTTTTCGGGCTCCCCTACGGCCCTGATGCGCAGCGGCTTTTTCAACAGGCAGATGGACGTTGTTTCACGATGTTGGTGGGGTGCACGGGAGCCATGTGTCCGTTGCCGCGGGTGGCACTTTACTGGGAGCGCATTCCCTTGCCTGCGTTGTGGAACTATCCCGTCGATCGTCCGGGTGGTAAACGCTATGTCGGACCCACAACCGGTTTCAATGCGCTGGTGTTGTTCGACTGGTTGCGTCGGCATGCCGGTTATAACTATCAGCTCATGACGTTAGGTTTTTCCAATGAAGCGGGTAAGCGTTGGGGTGGGCATGCCTGGGACTATGAACGGGACTGGTTGCACAAATCAGAAGTAATCGTTATCCCTCTGCAGTGTCGCCGTTGGTGGCAGAAACTGTTTCGTCGCGAATGAATCATGACGTGCCGCCTGTTGCCTGCAGGGTGTAGAAAGTCAGGTTCAGTTAATTTTCAAGGGGTACTGTCGAGTGTTGAATATTGCGGTGGCTTTCTTTGGTATTCCGAGAAATTCGCAAATCTGCTTTCCTTCCATCCGAGAAAACGTCCTCGCACGGTTACCCTCGGACAGCAACGTAAAGTGCTTTTACCATTTGTATGAAGTCAGCGAGGTCCAGAACTTACGCTCAGGTGAGCAAGGTGAGTTGAAGGCTGAAAACTACGAGCCCTTCGAGGCCATGACAGGGCAGTTGACTTCAAACGAGGGGGTTCTGGAGCGCTGGAATTTTGAACAAGTCAAAGCGCTGGGCGATACTTGGGCTGACGATTATGCCTCACTCAGAAACCTGATCTACCAGCTTAATTCCCTGCACACCGTCACAACAATGATGGAGTCTTTTAGCCCCGATTTCGTCGTTTTTGTTCGGCCGGACACATTCTTCCACACCGCGCTTCCCGTTTACGTTTTCAATCATCCCGAAGCCCGGCGTCTCCACACCTACATTCCTGACTGGCAGTGGTGGGGCGGGCTGAATGATCGTTTTGCAATCTGTGGGCGTGACACTTTCGTCGCTTATGGCAAAAGGATCGAGCGCATCTTCGATTTTTCTAAATCGACAGGGAGGAAGTTGCACTCCGAGCGACTGCTCAAATTTTCCCTGCAGCAGACGGGAGCGAAGATCTGCACCATGGATACGAAGGCTTCGCGTGTTCGTATCACAGGAGCATTTGCTGAGGAATCGTTTTCGCCCAAGCGCGGCATGGGAAAGCGCGAGAATCGGTATTTCCATTTTTTTGCGCGGTTACGAACATTCATGGACCGGCAGCGAGCAGGCTAGATTGATCCTGCAGGTGATACGACTTCACGATGGGTTTCAGGCTCACTTGCGCAAACCACCTCGTACCAGTCGGACCAAGCGCAAGGCCTTGAGCTTCAGTTTTTTCAGCCCTGGTCGCGGAGCCTTTGGTACCTCTAACCCTTGTTGTGCAATCCAGTCCTTCCAGCGAATTCGTTCCTCACGGACGACCCAACCATCCTGCTGGGCAAAACTCTCTGCCAGGTACAACCCGCGAGTACTCGCCGGGTACAGCTGATCCTTTTTCAAGGTATAGAGCTCGGCCATCGGCTGGCCGTCCTGCAGCGGCATCAGATACAAATCGGGACGTTTTCGATCGAGCCGGGCCACCAGTTGATCGCCTTCCAGTCGTTCGTCGACATGGAACAGGCTCAGGGATTTGGCCTCCTTGGGCACGTCCAGGCGCAAGTCATAGATCAATTGCAGCGAGGCCGTCGGCAAATGCACATAAGCCCTTGGACGTTCGATCAACTGCATCTTGGCGCAACGCACCGGCAGCGCCGAACCGGACAACGGCGTCAGGCGAAACGGCAGGGCTTCGCGATAATGCAGCGCAGACGAGTAGGGCGCTGGCAGCCAAGTGTCGTTGAAACGCCCGCCGAGCCAGCCCTCCGGAGTTTCCAGGAGGCACTCTTCGGCAATTTCTTGAATCGCGGTGTGCAGTGGCAGGTTCAGTTCATGGGCGGGCACGTAACCGGAGATCAGCTTGAGCACCACGTCGCCGCGATCTTGCCGACGCTGACGCACCAACACCCAGTAATCGCGGTTCTGCCAATGGAGGGTCAGGCGCACCGAGACCCCGAGGTTGGCCAGCTCAAGCGAAAACCGCTGAGTGTCGGCGACCGTCACCGGGCGGCGACGTTGCAGCGTCTGGGAGAAATTGAGCGGCATCCCGACGCTTTTATAACTCAGGCCTTCGGGAGTTGCTTCGACACATAGCGGCAGGGTCTTGAAGTTGCTCGGGTTCTTTCTTATGAGCGTTCGCGGCATGTCGGCTCCTGCTTAAGGCCGCGTGGGCGGCATCAGTTTCTACGTAGGACTTGGGCAACGGTCGCGACGTTATGGGCGAGGTGCAGCGGATTAATGGTCCCGACAATAGCACTGGCAACGCCCGGATGCTCAAACAACAACTCGAAGCTGGCGCGAACAGGGTCCACGCCCGGGCTCAGGCACACATGACCGCTGGCGAGGGCTTTTTTGACCAGAATGGCTTTGCCGTGAGCAGCAGCATAGTCAATGACCGGCTGCTCGTTCTGCTCGTTCAGATTGTAGGTGATCATCGCGCAATCACCTTGTTCCAGAGCCCTCAAACCGCCTTCGACGGTTTTGCCGGAAAAGCCGAAGCCGCGAATTTTGCCTTCGCTCTTCAGCTCGGCGAGGGACGCATAGACTTCGCTGTCGTTGAGGATCGCCAGGTCGTTGCCGTCGGAATGCACCAGCACCAGGTCGATAAAATCCGTTTCCAGACGTTGCAGGCTGCGCTCTACCGAGAGTCGGGTATGAGCGGCGCTGAAGTCGTGGTAGGACTGGCCGTCGGAAAATTCTTCGCCGACCTTGCTGACGATCACCCAATCCTGGCGCTGCCCACGCAGCAATGGGCCGAGGCGTTCTTCGCTGCGGCCATAGGCCGGGGCCGTGTCGATCAGGTTGATGCCCAGGTCGCGCGCGAGTTTGAGCAGCATGCGCGCTTCGTCATCATCGGGAATCTGAAAACCGTTGGGGTATTTCACGCCTTGGTCACGGCCGAGTTTTACCGTGCCCAGGCCCAGTGGCGAAACCAGCAGGCCGGTGCTACCCAGCGGGCGATGCAGATCGTGCAAGGTCGGTTGGCTCATGGCAGCAGTTGCTCCCAGGCAGGGACGCCCATCGGCGGTTTTGGCAGGTCGGGCAGCGGCGTCGGATGGCTTGGCTGGATGCCGTCGCGCTGCAAGGACCCGATCACGCGATCAGCAAAGTCCGGAACCAGCGCCAGTTTGGTGGGCCAGCCGACCAGCAACCGACCTTCTTCGGCAAGAAATGCATTGTCAGGACGGGTCAGTCCCGATTGCAGTGGCTCGGCGCGATCCACTCGAAGAGTGGCCCATTGCGCTGTGCTAAGTTCGATCCATGGCAGCAACTGGCCGAGTTCTTTCTGCGCGGTGGCGATTTGTTCGGCGGGGGGGCGGGCAACGCCTTCGGCTTCAGCGATTTCGCCGCCCAGATACCAGACCCACTGACCATCGGCGGCCGGATGGGTGGTCACGGTAATGCGCGGCTTGGTGCCGCCGCCCAGGCAGTGGGCATACAGTGGTTTGAGGCCAGGACCTTTGGCGATGATCATGTGCAATGGCCGGCGTTGCATGGCGGGCTGACTCAACCCCAGGGCTTGGAGCAGCGCTGCCGTACCGGCACCGGCGCTCAAGACGATGCGCTGGGCCCGAATCTCGCGCTCGTCGACCTTCAGGCCGACCAGTTTTCCACCCTCCAGCAACGGTTCGATGTTCTGACCGGCGAGCAGGCCATCACCCGCCAGATCGGCCAAGCGCTGGATCAGGCTCGGCACGTCGATCACCAGTTCCGCCAGTCGATAAACCTTGCCCTTGAAGCGCTTGTCTTGCAGGGCGGGGGGCAATTGCTCGCCCTTGACCTGATCGACACGGCCGCGCACCGCTTTGCTGGCGAAGAAACTGGTGAGATTGCCGGCGATCGTGCCCGGGGACCAGAGGTAATGGGCTTCGGACAGCAGGCGCACGCCGCTCAGGTCCAGTTCGCCGTCCCCCGCCAAGGCTTCGCGCCAGCGCCGAGGCATGTCGGCGATGGCTTCCGAGGCACCGGTCAGGGCGCCATGCAATGCGTACTTGGCGCCGCCATGGATGATGCCCTGGGATTTCACGCTTTGCCCGCCACCGAGGCTGGCGCTTTCCACCAGCACGGTCGAAAAACCCTGGCGGCGCAGGCGCGCATTCAGCCAGAGGCCGGCGACACCAGCGCCGACAATCAGAACGTCGGTGGAAATAACGGATGGCATGCAGCGACCTCAGTGTTCAAGACGAGGGCGCAGTATACAGAGCTCGGGTGATCTTTTTCTTCAATGCCCCGCGGTCTTGGAGAACAGCTGAATCACCACAACGCCCAGCACAATCAACGCCATCCCCAGCATCGCCGGCACATCCAGTTTCTGCCCGTAGATAAACAGCGCCGCGACGCTGACCATCACAATCCCCATGCCGGCCCACACCGCGTATGCCACGCCCACCGGAACGCTGCGCACCACCAGCGTGAGCATCCAGAAAGCAATGCCGTAGCCGACAATAACCAGAATCAGCGGCAGTGGTGTGCTGAAGCCTTTGACCGCTTTCATCGAAACGGTGGCGATCACTTCGGCGCAGATGGCAATGGCCAGGTAGTAGTAAGCGGTCATAGGTGCATCCTCGTGTGAAGTGTTGCTTTCTGAGGTAGGCATTTTAGAGATTATCCAGATGCGGTAAAGTCATTACCTATCTGTTATGACGATGGGTTGAGCCATGAGTACGCAATGGAATCTGGAGCAGCTGCGGCTGTTTGTCAGCGTAGCGGAGCAGCGTTCGTTTTCGGCGGTGGCGCGGGATCAGCGCAAGGCGCAGTCGGCGGTCAGCAGTTCGATTGCGCTGCTGGAGGAGGACCTGGGCGTCAGTCTGTTCGACCGCAGCAGCGGCCGCCAGCCGAAACTCACCGAGGCCGGTAACGCATTGCTGGACGAGGCGCGGGAGGTGCTGCGCCAATGCGAACGCCTTAACGGTCGGGCGCTGGCCATGATGCGCGGCCAGGAGGCCCGTTTGCGTGTGGCCCAGGATGAGGCAATGCCCTATCAGCCGATCATTGAAAGCTTCGAAGCCCTGGCTCAACAGTTTCCCAGCCTTGAAGTGCAGCTGACCAGTGCCGCCCAAGGTGATGTCGCGCGCAAACTGGTGGAGCGTCGAGCTGATCTGGGGCTGTTGTTTTATCACGACCAGATTCCCGAAGCGCTCGAACGGCGGGTGTTGGGTCGCGTCGAAATGGTTACGGTGTGCGGCGTCAGCCACCCTCTGGCGAAACAGGCTCAGGTCGATTGCCAGCAACTGGCGCAGCATCGACAGTTGCTGATGTCCACACAGTCCAGTGTTTATCCCGGTAGCGAGCCGGCCAGCCCGCAAGTCTGGCGGGCCGACAGTTTCTACGTGATGGCTGAATGGCTGGTGCGCGGCCTCGGCTGGGCCTGGCTACCGTGTCACGTGGTGCAGTACCCGGCGTATCAGGATCTGATGGTCGAACTGGTCAGCGAATGGACCCCGCCAGCGCTGGTGGTGGAGCTGGTCTGGCGCCGCGATGAGCCTCTGGGACCGGCGGCCCGTTGGCTGGCGGAACGTTTTGCCGTGCACTTGCAGGCGATCGGCGACAAAAGCCGATAAACTCCGCCGCCATGAATAGAACTCTCTACACCGCGCTGTTTTACCTGGGGCTGCCACTGGTAGCGATTCGGCTTTGGCTGCGGGCGCGCAAGGCGCCGGCGTACGCCAAGCGCATCGGCGAACGTTTTTCCCTTGGGCTGCCGGCGATGAAAACGGGCGGCATCTGGGTGCACGCGGTGTCGGTGGGCGAAAGTATTGCCGCGGCGCCGATGATTCGCGCCTTGCTGCAACGTTATCCACAGTTGCCCATTACCGTGACCTGCATGACCCCGACCGGTTCGGAGCGCATCCACGCGCTGTTCGCCAATGAGCCGCGCATCCAGCACTGCTATTTGCCTTATGACTTGCCTTGCGCAGCGAAGCGATTCCTTGATCGGGTTCAGCCGAAACTGGCGGTGATCATGGAAACCGAGCTCTGGCCGAACCATATCCATCAGTGCGCCAGGCGCGGGATTCCCGTGGCGCTCGCCAACGCGCGACTCTCCGAGCGTTCGGCCAAGGGGTATGGCCGTTTCAGCAAACTGACCCAGCCGATGCTCGTCGAGATGAGCCTGTTCGCGGTGCAGACCGAGGCCGAAGCCCAGCGCTTTCGCGAATTGGGCGCCCGCCCGGAAACGGTCGAAGTGACCGGTTCGATCAAGTTCGACCTGACCATCGACCCGGCACTGCTTCAGCGTGCCGCCGAGTTGCGTGCGCAATGGCAGGCGCAGGAGCGTCCGGTGTGGATCGCCGCGAGTACTCACGAAGGTGAAGACGAAGTGGTACTGGCGGCTCATCGTCAGTTGCTCGCCAGTCATCCCGATACGTTGCTGATTCTGGTGCCGCGTCATCCTGAGCGATTCAATTCGGTGTTCGAGTTGTGTAGGCAGCAGGGTTTCGCCACGGTCCGTCGTTCCAAAGGCGAACCCGTCACCGCCGGTACGTCGGTGCTGCTGGGCGATACCATGGGTGAGTTGCTGTTTCTGTATGCCTTGGCCGACAGCGCTTTTGTTGGCGGCAGTCTGGTGCCGAACGGCGGGCACAACCTGCTGGAGCCTGCGGCTCTGGCCAAACCGGTGTTGAGCGGACCGCACCTGTTCAATTTCCTCGAAATCGCCGCGCAACTGCGCAGTGCCGGGGCGTTGCAGGAAGTGGAAGATGCCGAAGGTCTGGCGCTGGCGGTGCAGCGGCTGTTCGAGTTGCCACGGGATGCGCAGCGGATGGCGGAGGCGGGACTGAACGTGATGCGCACCAATCAGGGTGCATTGCAGCGGTTGCTGGATGGGTTGGGGCGGTTGATCGGTCGTTAGGTCGGGGCGCCTGTCACGAAAAAATCGCAGCCTGCCACAGGCTGCGATTCTTTGCTGTTAAGGCCGGGCTTTGAGCTGCTCCGCCGCAGCCTTCGCCAGGTCCGGCGGCAGGAAGTCTTTATCCGGGTTGTAATCAGCCTTGAGGTAACGCGCCAGGTCCTGCAAATCCCCCGGATTCAAGGTGCCCGCGGCCTGCTTCAAGCGCAGGTTGTCGAGGATGTAGTCGTAACGCGTGTTGTTGTAGTCGCGCACCGAGGTGTACAGCTGACGCTGGGCATCCAGTACGTCGACGATATTCCGCGTGCCCACTTGATAACCGATTTCGGTCGCTTCCACCGCGCTCTGGTTGGAGATGATCGACTGCTTGCGCGCCTGCACTTGCTCGACGTCGGTGTTCACTGCGCGATGCAGGTTGCGGGTGCTTTCCACCACTTGCCGGCGCAGGGATTCGCGTTGCTGCTCGGACTGATCCAGTTGTGCATACGACTGGCGCACCTGGGAGTTGATCAGGCCGCCGCTGTAGATCGGGATATTCAGTTGCAGCCCCACCGTTGTTTGCTCGACGTTGCCACCGTAAGGCTGGCCGAAGGCGTTCGGGTTGCTGAAGCCCAGCGCGTCGTTGTCCCCTTTCTCGTACTTCGCCACGGCGTCGATGGTCGGCGCATGGCCGGCCTTGCGCTGCTTGAGGGTTTCTTCGGCGGCGCTGACGGCGTAGTTGCTTGCCAGCAAATTGAGGTTTTGTCTGGCGGCCGTATCGACCCAGGCCTTGGCGTCGTTCGGTGTGGGCGGCAGGATCGGCAAGGTATGGGAAATGCCCCAGATCGAGTTGTACTGACGGTTGGTCAGGGTAATCAAGGCCTCGAAGGCATCATCCACCTGGCGCTGCGCGACGATGCGGTTGGCGCGTGCGGTGTCGTAACTGGCTTGCGATTGCAGCACGTCGGTCTTGTCCGACAGGCCGACGTCAAAGCGTTCGTTGGACTGGTCGAGCTGGCGTTTGAACGCGGCTTCTTCGGCCTTGGTTGACGCCAGGTTGTCCTGGGTCCGCAAGACATTGAAGTAGCTAGTGGCGGTTTGCAGAATCAGGTTCTGCTCGGTCGCCGAGAGTTGCAGCGCGGCCTGCTCGTTGATGTCCTTGGCGGCCTGGAACTGGAACCAGCGATCGGCGCGGAACAGTGGTTGCGCCAAAGTCGCTTGATACGAATGAGCATTACGGTTGGCAGTGGCCGAAGGCTGGTCGAGCGCCGTGCGCACGTTGGCCAGCTCGGCGCCGCCCGACAGATTAGGCAGCAGCCCGGCGCGAGCCTGGGGTACGATTTCTTTCTGCGCGCCATATTGGGCGACGGCGGCGGCGAGGTCAGCGTTGTTGTCCTTGGCTTCCTGGTACACGCTGACCAGGTCGTTGTTGGTCGATAAGGGCGCTTCTGCTGCCCAGGCCATTCCGTTGGACGCACAAGACACGGCAAGGGCCAGTGAGAGTTTGCGCAGCATGAGGCCATCCCTAAAAAATTACGCTGATAATTTGAGCGCCAAGGCTACGGCGCGGCTCATACAGCGTCAAGGCGCGGTATGGCGTAGCGAGTGTAGTTGTGCGCTACGACCGCAACAATCCTGTATTTGCGCCATTCATCATGGTGTTTACTGCGGTGTTGGCGTTCTTTGGCAGTTGTGTCTAGACTGGCCGGGTTCTTGTCGGGGTGCCTTGCTATGAGGCTGAGATCGAATAATTTCGGATCCCGTTGAACCTGATCAGGTTAGCGCCTGCGTAGGGAACAAGATTTCTCGTCACCCGGCGAGTCCTCTTGTGCTTCGTCCGGGATGTTGTTCGACAATCGAACACCCTCGAGCACCGAGCACAGCACTGCTGGTTTTCCCAGCGCCCGTGCGTCCATTCGTTTACAGGTTCGCTCCGACAAAAATCCACTGCCTGGATGTGTTTGGAGAGCCCGTGATGACGATAAAACTAAAAAATACGACGAACCTGAGTGATTCGGCCCAAGTCGATCAGCAATCGGTTCAGCCGTTTACCCGCTCGCAAAAAATCTATGTTCAGGGCTCTCGCCCGGACATCCTCGTGCCGATGCGCGAAATCAGCCTTGATGTGACCCCGACCGACTTCGGCGGCGAGATCAACGCGCCTGTCGTTGTGTACGACACTTCGGGCCCGTACACCGACCCCAACGTCATCATCGACGTGCGCAAAGGCCTGGGCGATGTGCGTTCGCCGTGGATCGAGTCCCGTGGCGACACCGAGCGTCTGCCGGGTCTGAGTTCCAATTTCGGCCAGGAGCGCCTCGCCGATGCGGAGCTGACCAAGCTGCGTTTCGCTCACGTGAATAACCCGCGCCGGGCCAAGGCCGGTGCCAACGTCAGCCAGATGCACTACGCCCGCAAAGGCATCATCACCGCCGAGATGGAATACGTCGCCATCCGCGAAAACATGAAGCTTGAAGTGGCGCGCGCCGCCGGCCTGCTGGACCAGCAACACGCCGGTTATAGCTTCGGTGCCAGCGTGCCAAAAATCATCACCCCCGAATTCGTCCGTGAGGAGATCGCCCGCGGTCGCGCGATCATTCCGGCCAACATCAACCACACCGAACTGGAACCGATGATCATCGGCCGTAACTTCCTGGTGAAGATCAACGGCAACATTGGCAACAGCGCTTTGGGTTCGTCCATCGAAGAAGAAGTGGCGAAACTGACCTGGGGTATTCGCTGGGGTTCGGACACGGTCATGGACCTGTCCACCGGCAAACATATTCACGAAACCCGTGAGTGGATCATCCGTAATTCGCCGGTGCCGATCGGTACGGTGCCGATTTATCAGGCCTTGGAAAAAGTCGACGGCGCTGCCGAAGACCTGACCTGGGAGCTGTTCCGCGACACGCTGATCGAACAGGCCGAGCAGGGCGTCGATTACTTCACCATCCACGCTGGCGTGTTGCTGCGCTACGTACCGCTGACCGCCAAGCGCGTGACCGGTATTGTGTCCCGTGGCGGTTCGATCATGGCCAAGTGGTGCCTGGCGCACCACAAAGAGAACTTCCTCTACACCCATTTCGAAGACATCTGCGAAATCATGAAGGCCTACGACGTCAGCTTCTCGCTGGGTGATGGCCTGCGTCCGGGCTCGATTGCCGACGCTAACGACGCGGCACAATTCGGTGAGCTGGAAACCCTCGGAGAACTGACCAAGATCGCGTGGAAGCACGACGTGCAGTGCATGATCGAAGGCCCGGGCCATGTGCCGATGCAGTTGATCAAAGAGAACATGGACAAGCAGCTTGAGTGCTGCGATGAGGCGCCGTTCTACACCCTCGGTCCGCTGACCACTGACATCGCGCCAGGGTACGACCACATCACCTCCGGTATTGGTGCGGCGATGATCGGCTGGTTCGGGTGCGCCATGCTCTGCTACGTGACGCCGAAGGAACACTTGGGTCTGCCGAACAAGGATGACGTGAAGACCGGGATCATCACCTACAAGATCGCCGCGCATGCCGCCGATCTGGCAAAAGGGCATCCGGGCGCGCAGATTCGCGACAATGCCTTGAGCAAGGCGCGCTTCGAATTCCGTTGGGAGGACCAGTTCAACCTGGGCCTTGATCCGGACACTGCTCGTTCGTATCACGATGAGACCCTGCCGAAGGACTCGGCCAAGGTCGCGCACTTCTGCTCCATGTGCGGGCCGAAATTCTGTTCGATGAAGATCACTCAGGAAGTCCGCGAATACGCGGCCAACCAGCGCATCGAAACTGTCGACGCCGAAGTCGCCCAAGGATTGGCGGAACAGGCCGAGCGGTTCAAACAGGAAGGCAGTCAGCTGTACAAGAAGGTTTGATCTGACCTGAGGTCGGCGGTGCCTGCACCGCCGCCTTCGCGAGCCTGTTCGCGAAGGCGATCAACACAACAACAAATGTTCCTCTGAGATAACACCCTTGAGCATTCAACCCAGCACGTATTCCCCTGATATCGCGGTGCCCACAGACAAACGTGTCTTCGGCGGCCGCGATCTGTTTTCCCTGTGGTTCTCCCTCGGCATCGGCCTGATGGTCCTGCAGACCGGTGCATTGCTCGCACCCGGTCTAGGCTTGTCCGGCTCGTTGCTGGCCATCTTCCTCGGCACGCTGGTCGGCGTTCTGCTGCTGGCCGCGGTCGGCGTGATCGGCAGTGACACCGGCCTGTCATCGATGGCCGCGCTCAAACTCAGTCTCGGTGCAAAAGGCGCGAGCCTGCCGGCGGTGCTCAACCTGCTGCAATTGATCGGATGGGGCTCGTTCGAAATCATCGTCATGCGCGATGCCGCCAGCCTGTTGGGTGCGCGGGCGTTCAGCGAAGGCAGTCTGTTGTCCAATCCGCTGCTGTGGACCGTGTTCTTTGGTGGTTTGGCAACCTTGCTGGCCGTCAGCGGTCCGCTGACATTCGTCCGACAGATCCTGCGCAAGTGGGGCATCTGGTTGCTGCTGGCCGCGTGTATCTGGCTGACCTGGAACCTGTTCGCCAAAGCCGATTTGGCGGCGTTGTGGGCACAGGCCGGTGATGGTTCGATGCCGTTCGCCGTGGGCTTCGACATTGCTATCGCCATGCCGCTGTCCTGGTTGCCGCTGATTGCCGACTACTCGCGTTTCGGCAAACGAGCGAAAAACGTGTTCGGCGGCACGGCGCTGGGCTTCTTTATCGGTAACTTCTGGCTGATGAGCCTCGGCGTGGCCTACACCCTGGCGTTCGCGCCGAGCGGAGAAGTGAATGCCTTGCTATTGGCATTGGCCGGTGCCGGTTTGGGGATTCCGCTGCTGCTGATTTTGCTGGATGAGTCGGAAAACGCTTTTGCCGATATTCATTCGGCGGCGGTTTCCAGTGGGATTTTACTGCGCTTGAAGGTGGAGCATCTGGCGCTGGCGATTGGCGTGATCTGCACACTGATCGCGTGCCTGGCGCCGTTGGCCCAGTATCAGAACTTCCTGCTGCTGATCGGTTCGGTGTTTGCGCCGCTGTTCGGCGTGGTGCTGGTGGATCACTTCATCCTGCGCAAGCGCGGTATTCGCGTGGCGTCAGCCGCATTGCGCTGGCCGGCGCTGCTCGCCTGGTTGGGCGGGGTGAGCACCTATCATTTGCTGGCTAATCTGTATCCGGACATCGGCGCAACCCTGCCGTCACTGATTGTGGCAGGGCTGCTGCAATTCGTGCTGGGTCGGGCCTTCAGTTACGGCCAGGAAACAGCTCGGGCTTGATAATGCCGTTCAGGCGGGGGTAAGGGATCTTCAGTTCGACGTGACCCAACGCGTAAGGCGCGAGGGTGCTCACTTCGTACTTGAGGATCACTCCGCCGTACGTCAGCGCCACGTTCTGGGTTTTCACGAAGGGCCAGCTCTTCACGAACTCTGGTTCCTGATCGAGCTTGGTGCTGATCAGCCAGCTGTTGTGCGCTACTTGCGCGGCTTTCCAGAACGCTTCTTCCTGCCCGGGCACCAACATGTCCGACAGCGTCAGCACTTGGTGTTGCTGGCGTGAATAGTTGATGAAGCTGCGGCCCGGCGTGCCATGGGCGCCGCCGGTGTCCAGGTAGCTGGAGAATTCGACGATCACCAAGCCGTCATGCTGCTCACGTACCTTGGCTTGCAGATAACTGCTGTAGCGCGGGCCGGCACTGCTCAAAAACTGCTCGCGATACGCTGCCAGCGTCGGCGCTACCGGGGCATCGGGCGAGGTGCGGGTCATTTGCAGCAGGCGTTTTTCGATAATACCGTCCAACTGCGGCTCGGCAGGGAAGTGCAGCGTATCGATGTTCACCAGCGGGCAGTCAGGTGTTGTGCAACCCGGTTTCAGCTGTTCGGAAGCGTCGCGGGTGGTTTCCAGCGGCGTCCGGTAGTTGGGTTGGAACAAACTCTGGCAGGCACCCAGGGTCAGGGCGATTGCGGCCACGGAGGCGATTTTAAAAAGCGACATGGGCGTCCTTCATAAAACAGGGAAAGGCAAAAAGTTATCCGCTTCGACTATCAACGAAGCAGTCAGTTCGCCACTAAGCTAATTAGAGTTGGTTTCACCCTCACCGTCTATCCCGATGACGGTAAAGGGGCTGCATCAAAGGTCACGGGCGCGTTAGGATGGCGCGAAGTCGAGGTTGCAAGTCACAAATAAGGCGCCTCGGATCGGATTTGCAGTAAAGAGGATTGTCATGACTGATTTTGCCAACGCCATTCCGACCGCCGTTGATATCGTCCGGCGTGAAAAGTGCTACGAGGGCTTCTACAAGCTCGATCGTGTGCACTTGCGTCACGAATTGTTCGCCGGTGGCATGAGTCGCGAGATCAATCGTGAAGTGTTCGTTCGCCACGATGCGGTGTGCGTACTGCCTTACGATCCGCAGCGTGACGAAGTGGTGTTGATCGAGCAGTTTCGCGTCGGCGCCATGGGCAAGACTGACAATCCTTGGCTGATCGAACTGGTCGCGGGTCTGATCGACAAGGATGAGGCGCCGGAAGAAGTTGCTCACCGCGAAGCGCAGGAGGAAGCTGGGCTTGTGTTCGGGGCGCTCTGGCCGATGACCAAGTACTTTCCATCTCCGGGCGGCAGCAATGAATTTGTGCACTTGTACCTGGGGCGTTGCGACAGCGCCGGCGTCGGCGGCCTGCACGGGCTGGAGGAAGAAGCAGAAGATATCCGCGTCACGGTCTGGGCGTTCGAAGATGCCCTACAGGCCGTACGCGACGGACGAATTGCCAACGCGGCCAGCATCATTGCCTTGCAATGGTTAGCTTTGAACCGCGCTGAAGTGAGGGGGTTATGGTCGTAAACAAACTGCGCGATCGCTATAGGGTTGACCTCGTGGGGCTGCAAGCCTCCTGCGAGGCCAACTACGCGCGCCTGATGCGACTGCTGCCGGACATGCGCAACGAGCCGCAGGCGCGGCGCATTGCCGTGACCCACGGCGACCAGATGCTCGGCGTGCTGGCCCTTGAGGTCCTTCAAGTCTGCCCGTACACCACAACCTTGCAAGTGCGCCAGGAACACAGCCTGCCGTGGCTGCCGGTTCCGCAACTGGAAGTTCAGGTCTATCACGACGCGTGCATGGCCGAAGTCATCAGCGCCGAACATGCACGACGCTTTCGCGGCATCTATCCTTACCCGAATGCCTCAATGCATCAGCCGGACGAAAAGGCCCAGCTGAATATGTTTCTGGGCGAATGGCTGAGCCATTGCCTGGCCTGCGGACACGAGTACGCGGTTGTGCGGTAGCGGTAGATGTGAACTGCGTCAGGTTCACAGGTTTCCCCTTTTGATCATCCCCCAGCATAATTGCGGCACTCATCCAATCCCGTGATTCAGCCTTGGGAGAACGCCTTGCCGAGCGTATCCATTTTGACCACCGCCGATTCGGCGTTGCTGGTGCAACTTTCCGACAGTCATCTGTTTGCCGAGACGGACGGGACGTTGTTGGGCATGAATACGCGCAACAGTTTGCAAGAAGTCATCGAGCTGGTGCGGCTTCAGCAGCCACGGATCGACCTGATTATTGCCAGTGGCGATCTTTCTCAGGACGGGACGCTGGAGTCTTATCAACAGTTTCGTGACCTGACGCGACCGCTCGATGCGCCTGTGCGCTGGATTCCCGGCAATCATGATGAGCCGCGGGTCATGGCGGAGGCCGCCGTGCAGAGTGCGTTGCTGGAGCCGGTGGTGGATGTCGGTAACTGGCGCGTCACATTGCTTGATTCGGCAGTGCCAGGGTCGGTGCCGGGCTTTTTGCAGGATGCGCAGTTGCAGTTGCTGGCGCGTTCGTTGAGTGAGGCGCCGGAACGGCATCATCTGGTGTGCTTCCATCATCATCCGGTGTCGATCGGGTGTGCGTGGATGGAGCCCATTGGATTGCGCAATCCAGACGCTTTGTTTGCCGTGCTCGATCGTTTTCCGCAGGTGCGCGCGGTGTTGTGGGGGCATGTGCATCAAGAGATCGATTGTGTTCGCAACGGCGTGCGTCTGATCGCTTCGCCGTCGACCTGTATTCAGTTCGAACCGGGCAGTGATGATTTCAAGGTCAGTGACCAGGCACCGGGGTATCGCTGGTTGCGGCTGTTGCCTGATGGGCAACTGGAAACCGGTGTTGAACGCGTTACCGGCTTCGACTTTCAGGTCGATTACGGCTCCAACGGCTACTGACACGCCCCCTGTAGGAGCTGTCTCGTTGCACTCGACAGCTCCTACAGTAAACTGCGCCTCTTTACCCGACGCACAGGGAGCTCAAATGTCTGGTTCGATCCTTTATATCCACGGTTTCAACAGCGCGCCTTCGTCTAAAAAGGCCACGCAGTTGGTACATGTAATGGAACGTCTGGGCTTGAGCGATCAGTTGTGCATCCCAGCCTTGCATCACCATCCGCGCGAGGCCATCGGTCAGCTCAACAAGGCGATTGAGGCGCTTGGGCGGCCACTGCTGGTCGGCAGCTCACTCGGCGGCTACTATGCGACTCACTTGGCCGAGCGCCATGGCCTCAAGGCCCTGCTGATCAACCCCGCCGTCAGTCCGCACCGGATGTTCGACGGGTATCTGGGGACGCAGAAAAACCTGTATACCGATGAGGCCTGGGAGTTGACCCACGACCACGTGACGGCCCTGGCCGAGCTGGAAGTGCCGGCACCCCAGGACCCGCAGCGGTATCAAGTGTGGTTGCAGACTGGCGATGAAACGCTGGACTACCGCCTCGCCCAGCAGTATTACCGGGCCTGTGCCTTGCGCATCCAGGCCGGCGGCGACCATAGCTTCCAGTGTTTTGCAGAGCAGTTGCCGGCAATGCTGAGTTTTGCCGGCATCGGCGCAGATTTGTATCAGTCGATTGATTTCACAGCACTGTGAGTCGTCGCCTCTTTTTCACAGAACACTCTTTTTACAGGTGGACGACGAGACCCCATGGCCACTCCCAGCGCTAGCTCTTATAACGCAGACGCCATCGAAGTCCTCTCGGGCCTCGACCCGGTGCGCAAACGCCCCGGCATGTACACCGACACCAGTCGGCCGAACCACCTCGCCCAGGAAGTCATCGACAACAGCGTCGACGAAGCCTTGGCCGGGCATGCGACCTCGGTGCAGGTCATCCTGCACGCCGATCACTCCGTGGAAGTCAGCGATGACGGCCGCGGCATGCCGGTGGATATCCACGCCGAAGAAGGCGTATCGGGCGTCGAGCTGATTCTCACCAAGCTCCACGCAGGCGGCAAGTTTTCCAACAAGAACTACCAGTTCTCCGGCGGTCTGCACGGGGTGGGTATTTCCGTGGTCAACGCCTTGTCCAACGAAGTCCGGGTGCGCGTCAAGCGTGACGGCAATGAATACCAGATGACCTTCGCCGACGGTTACAAGAAAACCGAGCTGGAAATCATTGGTACCGTCGGCAAGCGCAACACGGGTACCAGCGTATTCTTCGCGCCGGACCCGAAATACTTCGATTCGCCGAAATTCTCCATCAGCCGCCTCAAACACGTGCTCAAGGCCAAGGCCGTTCTGTGCCCGGGGCTGCTGGTCAGTTTTGAAGACAAGGCCACCGGCGAGAAAGTCGAGTGGCATTACGAAGACGGCCTGCGTTCCTACCTGGTGGACGCGGTCAGCGGATTCGAGCGTCTGCCGGACGAGCCGTTCTGCGGCAGCCTGGCCGGTAACAAAGAAGCCGTCGATTGGGCCCTGCTGTGGTTGCCGGAAGGTGGCGACAGCGTTCAGGAAAGCTACGTCAACCTGATTCCGACGGCGCAGGGTGGTACCCACGTCAACGGTCTGCGTCAGGGCTTGCTCGACGCGATGCGCGAATTCTGCGAATTCCGCAGCCTGCTGCCTCGTGGTGTGAAACTGGCGCCGGAAGACGTCTGGGAGCGCATCGCTTTCGTGCTGTCGATGAAGATGCAAGAGCCGCAATTTTCCGGACAGACCAAAGAGCGCCTGTCGTCCCGCGAAGCCGCCGCGTTCGTTTCCGGTGTGGTCAAAGATGCCTTCAGCCTGTGGCTCAATGCCAACCCGGAAACCGGCATGCTGCTGGCGGAACTGGCGATCAACAATGCCGGCCGTCGTCTGAAGGCCAGCAAGAAGGTCGAGCGCAAGCGCATCACCGCGGGGCCGGCACTGCCGGGCAAACTCGCCGACTGCGCCGGGCAGGACCCGATGCGTTCCGAGCTGTTTCTGGTGGAAGGTGATTCCGCCGGTGGTTCGGCCAAGCAGGCGCGGGATAAAGAATTTCAAGCGATCCTGCCATTGCGCGGCAAGATTCTGAACACCTGGGAAGTGGATGGCAGCGAAGTGCTGGCCAGCCAGGAGGTGCACAACATTGCCGTGGCCATCGGAGTCGATCCGGGCTCGGCGGACATCGCTCAGCTGCGCTACGGCAAGATCTGCATCCTCGCCGACGCCGACTCCGACGGTCTGCACATCGCCACGTTGCTATGCGCGTTGTTCGTCCAGCATTTCCGCCCGTTGGTGGATGCCGGTCATGTCTACGTCGCGATGCCGCCGTTGTACCGTATCGACCTGGGTAAAGAGATTTACTACGCCCTGGACGAAGCCGAACGCGATGGCATCCTTGATCGCCTGGTGGCCGAGAAGAAACGCGGCAAGCCGCAGGTCACGCGATTCAAAGGTCTGGGTGAAATGAACCCGCCACAGCTGCGCGAAACCACCATGGACCCGAACACTCGGCGTCTGGTGCAGCTGACGCTGGACGATTTCGAAGCGACCTCGGAAATGATGGACATGCTGCTGGCGAAGAAACGCGCCGGTGACCGAAAATCCTGGCTGGAATCCAAAGGCAACCTGGCCGAGGTTCTTGGCTGATGCGGGTTGGCTTTGTCCTGGCGTGTGCGTTACTTCTGACCTCGGTTTCGGTGTTTGCCGAACCGATGCCGGAACTGCGCCTGTTGTCCGAGCACCCCGTTGACGGTATGCGCGGCGGCAACCTGTCCGGGCTGGCCCAGTGCGGCAAGGATATGTGGACGGTGTCGGATCGCGACGACGATCAGATTTACCGGCTCGATACCCGCGACAGGGTATGGCAAGCCGAAGCCGTGGGCGTCGACGTGCCACCGGTGCCAGACAGCGGTTTGCCCTGGGGTTTGCGTTCGCGGGCCTGGGTGGCCTCGTTTGTCCGTGGCGGAGATCTGGATTTTGAAGGCATCACCTGCGACAGCGCCGGTAATCGCTACATCGTCAGTGAATCCCATGCGGCGATTCTGCAAGTGCCACCCGTTGGGCCATCGTCCTGGCTGAAAATTTCGCCGATTCTGATTCGCGAAGCCCGGGCCAGCGGCATGCTGCTGCACTTCAATGCGTTGTTCGAGGGCCTGGCGATCAATCCGGCGGGTGATCAATTGTGGCTCGCCGCCGAGCGTCAAAGCCGTGGATTGCTGCTGATCAAGCGCAAACAAACGGTATGGGATTGCGATGGTGGCTGTGTGTTATTGGGCGAAGCCGGGAAAGAAATGCAGCCGGCGCAGTTCCCCCGAGCCAAAGCAGTGTCCCGAGACTTTGCCGACCTGTCGCTGTTCAACGGCAAGCTGTTTACCCTTGAACGCAGCGCTTACCAGATCTGCCGCCGTGATGTGGTGACGGCCAAGGTTGAGCGCTGCTGGTCGTTTGCCGATGAAGCCTTGCAGGCGCCTCGCCGTTATTCAGATCCCTACGGCTTGGCCGAAGCGTTGATTATTGACGCCGAGGGCGCGTGGATTGGCACCGATAACAACAACGATGCCCGCGCCGATGGCGAGGAACGTCCGATCGTCTGGCGCTTTGCCGCGCCTGAAGGCGGCTGGAGCGCCAAGCCGTGAGCCCGCAAACGCCGGGAAAACGCGCCGGTCGGGTACTTATGGTGCTGGCCTGGTGCGCGGCGCTGTTTCTGGCGACGCGGTTTTTCGGCCAGTGGGAGGCGCGTCAGCAGAACCCCAATACCGTCGTCAGCTCTGAGCAGGGCCAAGGGTTTATCGAAGTGAAACTGGCCAGCAACACACAGGGTCACTTTGTCGCCAGCGGCCAGATCAACGGTCAGTCGGTGGATTTCATGCTCGATACCGGGGCGACCGATGTGGCGATCCCGGCGGAAATGGCCGAACGGCTAAAGCTGGAAAAAGGCTTCGGGGTGACCCTGAGCACGGCCAACGGTCGCACCCAGGGTTACCGAACCCGCATCGACCGGCTGCAACTGGGTGACATTGTGCTGCGCGATGTGCGCGCCCTCGTCGTGCCAGGCCTGGATGGCAAGCAAGTGCTGCTCGGAATGAGCGCGCTGAACAAACTTGAATTTACCCAGCGCGGTGGCACCATGCTGCTGCGCCAGACAACGAACCGATGAGGCCCGCATGAGCGACTCCCTTGATCTCAGCCTGGACGGTGTAGAGCGCCGGTCACTGGCTGACTTCACCGAAAATGCCTACCTCAACTACTCCATGTACGTGATCATGGACCGTGCCTTGCCGCATATCGGCGACGGCCTGAAACCAGTCCAGCGGCGCATTATCTATGCGATGAGCGAGTTGGGGCTGGACGCCGACTCCAAGCACAAGAAATCGGCGCGTACCGTCGGTGACGTGCTCGGTAAGTTCCACCCGCACGGCGACTCGGCCTGCTACGAAGCCATGGTCCTGATGGCCCAGCCGTTCAGCTACCGCTACACGCTGGTCGACGGCCAGGGTAACTGGGGTGCGCCGGATGATCCCAAGTCCTTCGCCGCCATGCGTTACACCGAGGCGCGGCTGTCGCGTTATTCCGAAGTGCTGCTCAGCGAACTGGGCCAGGGCACCGCGGACTGGGGACCGAACTTCGACGGCACCCTCGACGAGCCACTGGTGTTGCCGGCACGTTTGCCGAACATTCTGCTCAACGGCACCACCGGCATCGCCGTGGGCATGGCCACCGACGTACCGCCGCACAACCTGCGCGAAGTCGCGACAGCGTGCGTGCGTTTGCTCGATGAACCGAAAGCCACGGTCGAGCAGCTCTGCGAACACATCCAGGGCCCGGATTACCCGACCGAAGCGGAAATCATCACCCCCCGCGCCGACCTGCTGAAAATCTACGAAACCGGCAAGGGCTCGGTGCGCATGCGCGCTGTTTACCACATCGAAGACGGCGACATCATCGTCACCGCGCTGCCGCATCAGGTGTCTGGCGCCAAGGTACTGGAACAGATCGCGGCCATGATGCAGGCCAAGCCGTCGAAAGCCCCGCAGATCGCTGACTTGCGAGACGAATCCGACCACGAAAACCCGTGCCGGATTGTGATTATTCCAGGCGCACGCAAAAACTTTGACCATGACGCGCTGATGCAGCACCTGTTCGCCAGCACCGAGTTGGAGTCGAGCTACCGGGTCAACATCAACATCATCGGCCTCGACGGCAAGCCGCAGCTGAAAAACCTGCGTGCGCTGCTGGTGGAATGGCTGGAGTTTCGCGTCAACACCGTGCGTCGTCGCCTGCAGTTCCGCCTGGACAAGGTCGAGCGTCGTCTGCACTTGTTGGACGGGTTGTTGATCGCCTACCTCAACCTGGATGAAGTGATTCACATCATCCGCACCGAGGAGCACCCGAAAGCTGCGTTGATCGAGCGTTTCGCCCTGAGCGAAATACAGGCCGACTACATCCTCGACACCCGTTTGCGTCAGTTGGCGCGACTGGAAGAAATGAAGTTGCGTGCCGAGCAGGATGAACTGCTCAAGGAGCAGGCCAAGCTGCAAGCCCTGCTGGGCAGTGAAGCCAAACTGAAAAAACTGGTACGCACCGAGCTGATCAAGGACGCCGAAACTTACGGCGACGACCGTCGCTCGCCAATCGTTGAGCGTGCCGAATCCAAGGCCCTGACCGAGCACGATCTGCTACCGAACGAGAAAGTGACCGTCGTCCTGTCGGAAAAAGGCTGGGTTCGTTCTGCGAAGGGGCACGAAATCGACGCCACCGGGCTTTCCTACAAAGCCGGGGATGGTTTCAAGGCTCTGGCGCCCGGCCGCTCCAACCAGTTTGCGGTGTTTATCGATTCCACCGGGCGCAGCTATTCGGTGGCCGCGCACACGCTGCCATCGGCCCGTGGCCAGGGCGAGCCGCTGACCGGTCGTCTGACGCCACCGCCAGGGGCGAGCTTCGAGTGCGTGCTGATGCCGGAAGACGATTCGCTGTACGTGATTGCTTCTGACGCCGGTTACGGTTTTGTGGTCAAGGGTGAAGACCTGCAAGCCAAAAACAAGGCCGGCAAGGCGCTGTTGAGTCTGCCGAACAACGCCAAGGTGATTCTGCCGCGGCCAGTGGCTGATCGTGAGCAAAACTGGCTGGCCTCGGTGACCACCGAAGGTCGCCTGCTGATCTTCAAAATCAGCGATCTGCCACAATTAGGTAAGGGCAAGGGCAACAAGATCATCGGGATCTCCGGTGAGCGTGTCGCCAGTCGCGAAGAATATGTCACGGACATCGCCGTATTGCCGGATGGCGCCACGTTGGTGTTGCAGGCCGGAAAACGTACCTTGTCATTGAAAGCCGACGACCTCGAACACTACAAAGGTGAGCGTGGACGTCGTGGTAACAAATTGCCACGTGGCTTTCAGAGGGTAGATGCGCTGCTCGTCGAAAACCTCAATTAAGCGCCCTAGAGCACTCGATCTACGATTTAACGCGTAGATCGACGCTTTGGCGCTGGAGTCGGAACGCATATTCACGGATGATATGGCCTTTCAAGCGCCGGCGTGGCCGAGCGTTCTTCATATTTATTGAGTATTTTCACTGTGGTTAGCCTTGTGGCAACCACCTGGATGGGACGATGACTGCTCTGCGCCTTCCTTTTATTTTGATGCTCGCTGGCGTTCTTGGCCTGGCGGGTTGCAGCGTTCACCAGGCGGTGTCGCTGTATCAGCTGGACAGCGGAAATCCGCCTCAGCCTGCGCAAAGCGCTGGCATGGCTGTATTGCTGGGTCCGGTAACGGTCGCCGATTATCTGCAACGCGAAACGTTGTTGCAGCGACAGCCGGATGGCAGCCTGCAAGCTTCGACTGATGGTCGTTGGGCGGGTAGCCTGTCGTCGGATGTCGATCAGCTGCTGCTGCGTCAGGTCGCCGGTCATCTGGACAGCCAGCGCGTGGTGCTGGCGCCAGCGACAGTGGGCTTCACGCCGGATGTGCAGGTTCTTCTGACGATTACTCGCCTGGACTCGGGTGAGGCGCAACCGGCGATCCTTGATGCCCAATGGCGTCTGATCGATCGTCGTGGCCGGGTTCGTGATAACCGCATCGTTCACCTGCAGGAACAGCATGCCGGTGGCACGGCGGCTCAGGTTCAGGCTCAGGGTGTATTGCTGCAGCGTCTGGCCGAGCAACTGTCGACGGCGCTCAAGCCGCTGGCTAATCAGCCGCCGATTGCCGAAGCGCCGCGTAAACCGGCGCCTAAGCCTGTGGCGCCTGCTGCCGAGCAGGACAAGCAGCCGAAGATCCCGATGGCTTCGCCGATCCGGACCGATATGGAAGTATTCAGGTTCTAAGTCTGGATTGATCCAAGAAAAAGCCCGCAGTGATGCGGGCTTTTTCATAACGAGGCTATTTACGCCCGACGCTCATGCATCCGCGCCAGTTGCCGCTCAAGCATCGACGGATAAGGCTCCATCAGTCGCTCTACACAACAAGCGCCTTCCGGGCTTGCGATCGGTCGTATCCGTGCGCGCTGGCGGATCAGTGCGTCGTCACCGATCTTGCGCTCTACCAACAGCAGGTTACGGCTGTGTTGCGAAAGGGCTAGCGCATCCTGAGCGGTTTCGGTCAGCAGCAGATCAATCTGGCTCAGGCCGAAAAGCTCGTCGCCCAGTGTCAGGCCCAGTTGCAATTGCAAGGTGATGCCGCTGTCGGCGACTTCGATCTGCAACTGATGGCCCAGAGCCCGCAACAACTCACCGCAGCATATGGCGTTGGTCAGGTAGTCGTCGCCGCTGTCTTCGGCGTGGAACAGCATCAGCGTGCTGCCATCGTTCAGGGTGTGCAGCTCGCTCTGGTAGAGCGAGGCGGCCTGATCGAGGCAGTCGCGATAGCGTTTGAGCAATTCTTCGAGTCGTGTGCGGGGCAGGCGACGCAGTTGATCCTGAGCGCCCAGTTGCACGGCCAGCACCGCGCTGTGCTGCGGCACGTTCGATATTTGCAGTTTGGCTACCGGCTTCGGCGCGGTCGAAGCTGACTCATCACGCAGGTCGGCAAATGCATCGTCGTCGTCATCGTCTTCAACGGTGCTGACAATGCGCCGTGGCGCCGGTTTGAGGCCGGCCACAGGCTTGGATTCATCGAAACTGGGGTCACGCAAATTGCGCACTTCGAAGGTTGGCTCGTTGTCGTCCGCGTCTTCGTAGTCGCTGTCGTCGTATTCAGGCTCGGGAGCGGGTTCCGGCTCGGCGGGCTCCGGCGCGAAGTCGGCGTGCAACTGGCGAGCCAGATCGCCGATCTCATCCTGACGCTCGGTGGCCGGGGTGTCTTCGTCGATATGGCGCAGCCACACCCGCAATTGCAGCAGCGGCGTGGAGATGTGCCGACCCAGTCGCAGGCTCAAGGCCAGGGACAGCGCCAGCAGAATCGCGCTCAAAATGCCCATGCTTTGCAGGCTGATGGTCATCGGTTGCTGGAACTGATCCATGTCCAGGCTGATGCGCAGTTGCCCGGCGGTCACGTCCTGGAAAGTGATCTTGCTCTGGTACATGCCTTCGGCTTCGCCCAGCAGGCTATGCTTGGGGCGCTGACCGGCTTCGGCGAGGATGCGGTTATCCACGCTGTAGATGGCAGCGTGAGCCACCAGATTGTTTTTGGTCAGGTTGTTGAGCAGGACGTTGAGGCTGAGGATGTCGTTGGACACCAACAGTTCCGTGGCGGACGTGGCAGTCTGGGTGGTCAGGCTTTCGCCCAGGGCATCCGCCTGCTCGTGCATGGCCTGCTTGAACTGCAAACCCATCACACCGGCATAGATCACCAGGGCCAGAGCGACCAGGATCACGTTATGGCTGGCGATGCGCAATGCAATCGGTACACGGCGGTGGCGCAGTGCACGGAAGATCAGCAGAAAGAAGTTATCGGTTTTTACTGGCGTGGGCCGGTTCACTTGAGCTCGGCTCTTTTGTCCGTGAAGTTGACGCGCAGTATAGCGATAGGCCCTAGACCGTCAAAGCGCTCACGGTGCCCGATGGTCACTGAAAGTGGGTAGAATGCGGTTTTTTTCCACCTGCGGGGGTGCGCCTTGCGCGAAATCGTCCTGATAAACATCACGGGAGTCGACCGTCCGGGTCTGACTGCAGCCATTACCGGCGTTCTGGCCCAGGGTGGTGTGAACATTCTCGACATCGGTCAGGCGGTGATCCACGACACGTTGTCGTTCGGCATCCTGGTTGAAATTCCTGACACCGAGCAAGGCAAGTCGGTGCTCAAGGACATCCTGTTCACCGCGTACAAGCTCGACCAACAGGTGCGTTTCACGCCGGTGTCCGAAGAGGATTACCAGCAGTGGGTTGGCAATCAGGGCAAGAAACGCCACATCGTGACCCTGTTGACCCGCAAAGTGACCGCCGGGCAATTGCAGGCCGTGAGTTCGATCACCGCCAAGTATGGCCTGAACATCGACCACATCGATCGTCTGTCCGGGCGCATGCCGCTGGACACGCCGGCCGATCAGGGCAAGGGCTGCATCGAGTTTTCCGTTCGTGGTGAAGCGGCTGATCCGCAAGCGCTGCGGGCCGAATTCCTCAGCGTCGCGCAGGAACTGAACGTTGACATCGCCTTCCAGGAAGATTCGCTGTTCCGTCGTAACCGTCGCCTGGCGGTGTTCGACATGGACTCAACGCTGATCGAAGCCGAAGTCATCGACGAACTGGCTAAGGCTGCCGGCGTGGGCGATCAGGTGTCTGCGATCACTGAACGGGCGATGGCCGGCGAATTGGACTTCCGCGCCAGCTTCAAGGAGCGCCTGGCCTTGTTGAAAGGGTTGGATGTCAGCGTGCTGGACTCCATCGGCGCCTCACTGCGTCTGACCGAGGGGGCCGAAACCCTGTTCGCCGAACTCAAGCGTCTGGGCTACAAGACCGCCATCCTGTCGGGCGGGTTTACCTACTTCGCCAAGCAATTGCAGGCCAAGTTGGGTATCGACTATGTGTTCGCCAACGAACTGGAAGTGGTCGACGGCAAGGTCACCGGTGTTGCGGTCGAACCGATTGTCGATGCGCAGCGCAAGGCGGATCTGTTGAAGGAACTGGCGCACAAGGAAGGTTTGCGTCTGGAGCAGACCATTGCGGTCGGCGACGGTGCCAACGATTTGCCGATGCTGGCGATTGCCGGGCTGGGCGTGGCGTTCCGCGCCAAACCGCTGGTCAAGCAGTCGGCGAAGCAGGCGATTTCTACCCTTGGGCTGGATGGCGTGCTGTATCTGCTGGGTTTTAGGGATCGCGACGGGCAGCTCTGAGGTATTTGCCGTCTCGAATCAAAGTCTTCCTCGGCGCCGCTCACTGCGGCGTTGTCGTTTTTGGCTACCTCCAGTGGCCGGCTGGTCGATGGCACCAATACCTACGCCAACGAAGGGCCTGTCGGCTTCCGTCGCCAGGTAGAGTAACGACGCCACCGAAATGTCCGGCCCCGCAAAGAAGTTCGCGGGGTCGGATCAGTGATCAGGCTTTTGCCATGCCGATGCCCCGGCCCATCTGCACGGGTGAACCGGCCGCCAGTTCTTCAGCCCACTTCACTTGATCAGGCCCGAACAGCACGACAGCGGTCGAACCCAGTTTGAAGCGACCCAGTTCTGCACCTTTCTCCAAATGGATCGGCGCGCGGGCAGCTTCGTCGTAGCGGAAGGTTTTCAGCTCGCGTTTTGGCGGCGTGACCAGCCCGGCCCAGACGGTTTCGATCGACGCCACAATCATCGCGCCCACCAACACCACGGCCATCGGCCCGCGCTCGGTGTCGAAAATGCACGCTACACGCTCATTGCGGGCGAACAGTTCCGGAACGTTTTCGGCGGTGGTCTGGTTGACCGAGAAGATCCGGCCCGGGATGTAGACCATCTCGCGCAGGGTGCCGGCCAGCGGCATGTGCACGCGGTGGTAGTCCTTCGGCGACAGATAAATAGTCGCGAAATCACCGCCCATGAACGGCGCTGCGTTGGCGGCATCGCCGCCCAGCAATTCCAGCACGCTGAAACTGTGGCCCTTGGCCTGGAACACACGACCGTGTTCGATCGGGCCGAGTTGGCTGACCGCACCGTCGGCGGGGCTGAGGATCGCGCCTGGCGTCTCGTCCAGCGGGCGAGCGCCGTCCTTCAAGGCGCGAGTGAAGAACGCATTGAAATGCTCATAGGCGGTCAGGTCTTCGACCAGCGCCTGCGACATATCCACCTGATAACGCTTGGCGAACCAGGCGGTGAAGGCGTTCTTGAACCAGTGCACGCGGCATTCGGCAATGCAGCCGGCCAGTCGCGACAGCAGGTGATGGGGCAGCAGGTATTGGCTGAGGATAAACAAACGCTTATTCATTAACTGTCCTTAAAAACCTTAAATCTCTACGGGCGTATCGGGGTGGTTGCCCCATTCGCCCCAGGAACCGGCGTAGCCTTTGACCCGCGGATAACCGAGGGATTTGGCCACCAGATAGGTGAAGCCAGAACGATGGTGAGTCTGGCAGTGGGTAATCACTTCTTTGTCTTTGCTGATCCCGAGTTTTTCCAGGATCTGCGGCATGTCGGTGCGGATGCGCAGGTTACGCGCCTGATCCATGCCCGCGGTCCATTCGAAATTGACCGCGCCGGGAATGTGCCCGGCCTTGGCCGCCAGCACTTTCTCGCCGGAATACTCCAGCGGCCCGCGCGCGTCCCAGATCGCCAGGTCGGCGGCACCGAGTCGGCTTTGCAAGTATTCGCGGGTGGCGGTGGGTTCATCGTGCAGGGTCAGCGCAACCGGGCTGCCGACTGCGGCCGGGATCTGGATCGACATGGGCAAGCCTTCTGCCAGCCAGGCCTTCAGGCCGCCGTCGACATAGTGGTACTTGCTGTGGCCGATGACATCCAGCAGCCAGATAAAGCGCCCGGCCCAACCGCCGCCTTCATCGTCATAGACGACATAGACCGCATCAGGGTTGTGCCCCAACTCGCCGAACAACGCTTCGAGGGCCGCTTGCGGCGGCATCAGTCCCGGCGCGGGTGCGTGACCGAGTTGGGTGCGTTTCGGATCGACAAAACGCGCACCGGGGATATGCCCTTCGGCATAGCGGGCGCTGCTGGTCAGGTCCACCAGAATCAGTTCGCGGGAGTCGAGGCGAGGGAGCAAGTCGCTCGGCTCGATCACCAGCGGCAAGCCAGAGAAGTCAGGCATGTGAGGTCTCCAGAGCACAAAAGGGACGATTGTATAGCAGCGTCATTGGCCGCGGTGACTAAAGCTGTGCAGTGCCTTTTCGATGCACTGCGCGGTTTTGCCGAATGCTTGCACGGTGATTTCCGAGAACGGCCCGCCGCCCTGGTCCGCCACCACAATCATGATCACTCGGCCATTATTGACCAATGACCGCAACAGCAAGTGTTCGCCGCCGAACTGTGAGCGCAGGCTGGCCGGCAACAGGGCGCAAAATTGTGCGTTGTTGGTCGGCGTCAGGCGTATCTGGGCCTGCTGCGAGAGCAGGCGTTGCAGCACGGCGCTTTGGCTGACGACAAGGTTCAGACCGGCCGCTTCTTTTGGCAGCCCGGCCGTCTGGTGCACTCGCAGATTGTCATGGGTGCGGTCGGCCATCAGGATCATCACTCGACGCATGCCGCACGCGACCAGCGCGTCCCGGGCTGACGTGGTCAAGTGCATGGCATTGGTGAAGCGACTCGGCTCAACCAGCAGCTCGGCACATTGTCTGCGCCATTTCGCCAGGTCTTCGGCAGTCGGTGCCGGGGCCGGCAACAATCCAGCGTGAACGCGGTTCATACCCCACGGCCAGATCAGTGAAACGGCCGGGTGCCAAAGGTCTGGCATGGCGTGATGGCGGGCGCTGTTGGCGGCCTGTTGGTGCAACTGCTGCTGCACTTCGTCCATCGGCATTTGCAGGTAAAGGCTGGTCAGGTACTGCCAGCGTTTACTGTGCGGACTGTCCCAGGCCTGTTGCGCCGACAGCGCCAGGCCGTTGGCCAGCAGCACCGTATTGGCCGGTTGATTGAGCCAGCGGCGCAGGGTTGGATCGTTATCGAGGCGGTTCTGCTGGCGTAATGGGTGCTCACTGTCGCGCGCGATGCGCAGCACTTTCACCAGCTCACGCTGCTCGTTGAGCAGCAGCCGGTAACCCTGATGCACCCAGATAGGCAGGCGCCAGATGTCCACGAGCGCCAGGCAGATTTCCAGCAGGCGCGCGCCGAACAATTGCTTTTCGACTTTGCGCGCCGATTCGCCTTTGTGGATGACCCGCAGCTCCCACTCTTCGAGCAACTGCGGATGGGTCAACGCCATGGGCCACAGCGGCGAGAGAAACAGCAGGCTGCCCCAGTGGATGTCCTGCCACAGCCGCGCCAGGCGACTGGCGAAAAAACCGTTGGCCTGTTGGGTCGCGTGCTGGCTGATCAGTTGCAGCTGACGCAGGGCCAGCGGAATGTCTGACTCAGGTTCGGCGGGCAGGCGGGCGAGCAGTTCTTCGGTGCGCGTCAAACCGAGGCGATTGATCGCCACCTCAAGATTTTCCGCAGGCTCGGTCATGCTGCCATGGGTATGGCGATTGGCTTCGCGAATCACGCTCAAGGCCAGCGCCGGGCTGTCCTGTATCAGTTCGGCGATATCGCGCAGGGAGCTGCGACTGTTGGCGATGGCCTTGCAGACACGGTCGTGACTGGCTTGCGGAACCGGCAGGCGCACGCCATCGAGAAGCTTGACCCAGCCTTCGAGAGTGGTTGGTTTTGGCGTTGGTACGTTCGTTTCGTTAGCCATGGTTGGACGCGATCATCGTCTGCATTACCTATGCCCGGAGCGGGCCAAATTGGCTTTTCGCCTGAACTGGCTATAGTCTGGCGCAGTTTTGCCGATAAGTAGAAGAAGAGATTTTTCAACTTCCGAATATGACCTTGAACCCGACTCAGTAAGTGCTCTCCTACCTATGGCTAAAATAATCGGCATCATTGTCGTATTCGCGAGTGTACTCGGCGGATACGTGCTCTCCCACGGCAAAATTGCCGCCCTGATTCAGCCCTTCGAGGTGCTGATTATTGGTGGTGCGGCACTCGGTGCATTTTTGCAGGCCAACCCCAGTTACATGACCATGCACGTGCTCAAGAAATCCTTGGGCATGTTCACTTCGCGTTTCAACCACACGTTCTATCTGGAAGTGTTGGGCCTGATCTACGAGATCCTCAACAAGAGCCGCCGCGAAGGCATGATGGCTATCGAGGGCGACATCGAAGACGCCGCCGCGAGCCCGATCTTCGCCAAGTATCCGGCGGTGCTTAAAGATGACCGCATGACCGCGTTCATCTGTGATTACCTGCGCATCATGTCCTCCGGCAACATGGCTCCCCATGAGCTGGAAGGCCTGTTCGACATGGAACTCTACAGCCTCAAGGAAGACCTGGAACACCCTGCCCACGCGGTGAACGGCATTGCCGACGCCATGCCAGGTTTCGGTATCGTTGCGGCGGTACTGGGTATCGTGGTGACCATGGCGTCCCTTGGCGAAGGCGACCAGAAATCCATCGGTCTGCACGTGGGTGCAGCCCTGGTCGGTACCTTCTTCGGTATTCTCGCGGCATACGGCTTCTTCGGCCCATTGGCCACTTCCCTGGGCCACGATGCCAAGGAAGAGCTGAACGTCTACGAAGCCATCAAGGCCTCGTTGGTGGCTTCCGCTTCGGGCATGCCGCCGTCGCTGGCGGTAGAGTTCGGCCGCAAGGTTCTGTACCCGGCGCACCGTCCTAGCTTTGCTGAGCTGGAACAAGCGGTTCGCGGTCGCTAAGCCATGGAAAATAACCAGCCGATAATCATCAAGCGCGTCAAGCGCATCGCCGGCGGGCATCACGGGGGCGCCTGGAAAATCGCCTTCGCGGACTTTGCGACGGCGATGATGGCGTTCTTCCTGGTGTTGTGGCTGCTGTCCACTGCAACACCTGAACAGAAGATCGCCATCGCCGGTTACTTCAAGGACCCGGTCGGCTTTTCCGAAAGTGGCACGCCGTACATCATCGACCTGGGCGGCACGCCGACCCTGGCGCCGGAGAGCACCCTCAACCCCGAGGTGAAATCTCAACCGCAGCCGGACAAGGTAACCATCGACACCGAACAGGTTGAAGGCATGGCCGAGCAGGTTGAGAAGGAACGTCTCGAACTGTTGCTGCAAGAACTGCAGAACAAGGTCGAAGAGAATCCGCAACTCAAAAAATTCAAAGACCAGATCCTGTTCGAAATCACGCCGGACGGTTTGCGCATCCAGATCGTGGACGCCGAAAACCGGCCGATGTTCGACTCGGGCAGTGCACGTCTGAAGCCGTACTTCGAAGACATCCTGCTGGCCATGGCCGACACCATCAAAGCGGTGCCGAACAAGATCAGCATCAGCGGCCATACCGATGCCAAGCCGTATTCGAGCACGGGTGATTTCGGTAACTGGGAGCTCTCGTCCAGCCGTGCAAACGCGGCACGTCGTGCGCTGATCGCTGGCAGCTATCCGGATGCACAGGTGGCGCGGGTCGTCGGTTATGCCTCGTCAGCACTGTTTGATCGCGAGGATCCGTTCAATCCGGTCAACCGCCGTATCGACATCGTGGTGCTGACCAAGAAAGCCCAGCGTGCCATCGAAGGTTCGCAAGGAACGGAACCGGCTCCAGAACCAGCGCCGATGCAAGGGCAGGGCGGCCCGGGTGAAGTACCCGCGACGCCAGCCGACCCGAATGCGTTGCCGGCGGATAAAGAGCCGTTGCCGGCGCATGAGCTTCGTGAGCGCTTGAATCTGTTCGAGGATCCGGCGCCGAAACCGGGTGAGCCGCCGAAGCAGTGACCCACGAAAAAGCCGACAGCGATGTCGGCTTTTTTGTGCCTGCTGTCTCGGGGGTGGGATCCTACTAATCGGTATTTTGCCGTTCATTGAGAGGCTGATTCTCAATAGAGAAGATTCCCTCTGGGTTCAAAGACCAGTCCTACATCTATCCTTTTCCTGTCTTGGTAGGGTGCCCGCCAATTTCGCGTGCACAGACCATGGGTGGTTTGGACATCGTGCTTCATTTCCTCTCTGCTTAAGGAAAAGCGTATGTTCCGGTCGGCCAATACGGCGCACTTCGCGCTGCACATCCCCGCTGTTCGTAACGATTTCAAAGTGCTCGCCTTTGACGGTGTTGAGGCCATCAGCGCCTTGTACGCGATCCACGTTGAACTGGTCAGCGAACACCCGGATTTTGATCTCGAAAGTCTGCTCAGCCAGCCCGCGTTTCTCCAGTTCGGTCTTAACGGCGAAGGCCTTCATGGCCGGATCGAAGACGTATTCGTCGGTGAGGCAGGCAAGCGTCTGACCCGTTATCACCTGACCCTGGTGCCGGCGCTGCACTATTTGCAGTTCAGCCACAATCAACGGATTTTCCAACGCCTGACGGTGCCGCAAATCATCGCTCAGGTGCTCAAAGGCCACGGCATTCAGGCCGATGCGTTTACCTTCCATGTCAGCACCAGCCCCGAGCGCGAATACTGCACGCAATATGGGGAAAGCGATTTCGAGCTAGTCCAGCGTCTGTGTGCCGAGGACGGCATCGCCTGGCATCACCAGCATTCGCCAGACGGTCATCTGCTGGTGTTCAGCGACGACCAGACCTGGTTCCCCAAACTGGGCGAAACCCCTTATCAGCAAGACTCCGGCATGGTGGCGGAGCACCCGGTGGTCAGCCAGTTTTCCATGCGTTTTCGCACTCGGACCAGCACGGTTACGCGCCGGGACTATGACTTGAAGCGGCCCAGCCTGTTGCTGGAAAGCCGCTTCACCGCCGAGTTCAGCCCAGAGCTCGAAGACTATCGTTACCCGGTGTTCATCGAGAACGAAAAACGCGGCAAACAACTCGCGCGCCAGGCGTTGGAGCGGCACCGCACCGATTACCAGTTGGCCGAGGGCAGCAGCGATCAACCGACGCTGCGCGGTGGTCACTTGTTCGACCTGATCGACCACCCACGTAAAGCCTGCAACGATTTGTGGTTGTTGCTCAGCGTTACCCACGTTGGCAAGCAACCTCAGTCACTGGAAGAGGCCATCACCAGCGACGTCAAACCCGAAGACGGCTTTACCCAAGGCTATCGCAACAGCTTCAGCGCCATTCCCTGGGATGTGTTCTACCGTCCGCCGTTGCGCCCGCGCAACACCGTGCTGGTCAGCCAGACCGCCCGCGTCACCGGGCCGGTCGGCGAAGAGATATATTGCGACGAATTTGGTCGTGTGAAGGTCGAGCTGCCATGGGATCGGGCCGAACTCAACAGTGAAAAAAGCAGCTGCTGGCTGCGGGTTTCCTCCAGTTGGGCGGGCGAAAACTTTGGCGCGGTGACCATTCCGCGTATCGGTATGGAAGTGGTGGTGACCTATCTGGAAGGCGATCCCGACCAACCGTTGATCACCGGGTGTGTGGTCAACAACGTCAACTCCGCAGCGCATTCCTTACCGGAGCACAAAACCAAAACTGTCTTGCGTAGCCACAGCTCCCCGCACACCGGGGGTTACAACGAGCTGTCGCTTGAAGACCGCGCCGGGCAGGAACAAATCTACTTGCGTGCCCAGCGCGACCTCGAGCAACTGATCCTCAATGACAGCGACACCAAAATCGGTAACGACCGTCGCGAACAGATCACCCGCGACAGCCACAGCCTGATCAGCAACGACCGTTTCGAACAGGTCGACCACCACAGCGCCAGCCTGATCAAGGGCGACGAGTTGCACACCACCCAAGGCGTGCGCAACACGGTGATCGGCGGCAACGAACTGATCACCATCTCCGGCAACAGCAGCACGACGGCAGGCGGCACGCTGGTGATTCAGGCCGGTTCGCAAGCCCACGTCACCGCTGCCAACGTGGTGATCGATGCGGGGATGAGCTTGACGCTCACGGCGGGTGGTCACCACATCGTGATCAACGCCGGCGGGATTTTCAGCAGCGTGGCCATTGTCGAGGGTGGTTCACCGGTCGCGGGCCTGCCCGGGCAGGCGGCACTGTCAGTAGTTCCCCAAGCTGCCGAGGCAGTGGTTATCGACACCCTCCCCATGGAAGCCCTGCTCAAACAGAACATCGTCTTTCGTGAGGCTGATTCTGGCATTTGCCCGGTATGCGATGCCGCCCCGGAACATCAGTTAACAGGGAGGGCTAAAGCATGACCCCGATCACCCCGAACAAAGGCCTGCTCCTGCTTGACGGTTCCCAGTATGAGGACGCTATCGATTGGCTTCACCAGCACTACGGCGCGGACGCTCCTCAATCGCTTTTCAAGGGGACCGCCTACGAGCGGATTGGCGCAGCGGGGCCATTTCTGCTCAATGCCTCACTGGGTAGCGCTGCCTACGCCGCATGGTGGGGTGGCTCTGACTTGCAACACGGTGTTTGGCTGGCTTCTTCACAAAGTGCCCAACAATGGCTACCGATCCTGCAACGTCGGTTGCGCATTTTTGATGAATACCAGCGAGAGCTATGGCTGCGTCTGGCGGATGGCTCGGCTCTACGACGCGCTTGGTTGGCCGGGGCGCAATGGCCAGCAGGTTTTTGGTTTGGTGTGGAAAGCGTCTGGCTACGCCATGGCAACGCGCCGGTGTGCGCTTGGGAAAACGAAGCACCGGAATTCGACTCAGCACCGGCCAATAAAGGTCTGGCCGCGCAAATCAACCTGCCTGATCTGCTTCTGCATGCTCTGAGCCTTCCCGCCAACCCGGAGAGAAAACCATGAGTGCCCAGAATAAAATCCGCGTTGGAACCTGCCCGCTGTTCGCTGCGGTTTTGCCTCTGCGATACGCTCTCGGCCCAACCGTCGCTGTCGATACCGAGGCCTACGACTTGCCAGCGTTGAGCGGCTCGTTTCCCGAGTTGGGGCCTCGAAATCCTGACTTGACCGGTCATGCGCTCAATTACACCTCGCGTTTGTTGCGCGACGGTTGGCTCTACGTCTGGGAGAGCAGTCCACCCAAGTTGGTGGAGTATCAGGTCGAAAAAGCTCAGCTCACCCAAACCCCGCGTGCGGGCAGGGTGATCGACACCCGGGTCAAACCGCATCTGGTGTTAAGAGCGGGCGACCCTGCCGGATTGGTCTGGTCGCCCGTCCGTTGGAGAGAGGCGCAGTACCAGGCCGCCAGAAAAGACCCCGCCGTGCGTCAGCGCATCATGCGCAGTTTTGTGCCGGGTGTTGCGCCGTTCAGTGGCAAGGTCGACGCCGTCGCCAAGCAGATTGGCGAATATAACGATGCGACGAGCTACGGCTGGAGCGCGGAGCCCGAGACGGAGCACGCACCCGACTGGTTGAAAGTGCTCAAACAGATGGGGCGTTGCGAACAGCAGACCTACGCCGTCATTGATGATGCATGGGGCGTGCTACTCGACCTTGCCGCGCTGATGCGTGTGCGTAAAGAAGCGTTCGACAGTTACCAGGAACATCACGCTGAAACGTGGGCGATGGCCAGTGTCATCAAGTCACTGAGTGAAGGCGACCGCCAACTGAAGGCACAGTTGCCGTCCATCACTCGCTATGACGAACTTCAGCGGGCGTGGAAAGATCAAGAAACCCAGAACGACCGGTATACCGCCGACACGCGGCGTCTGGCCCAACTCTGGGTGGCGTGGTTCAACACCCTGCAATTGGCTGGACCGTCGAGCATGGACACGGCTTGCGGCCATTTTGACATTACCCAGTCGATGGCCCGTGAGGCGCTGGAATTGCATTTCGCAGCGGCTTGCATGGGGCCGGCCAGTACCAGCGTTGGGGCCGAGGCCATTACCCTCAGTCTGGAGGGTGGCAAGGCCGGAAAGCCATGGCTACTTTGGGCATTGCTTGGGTTGCCGTCACGGCTGGGTGTAGGCGAAATCAAATACCTAGTGGACGTCAGTGATGTGGCCCGCGACAACACCGCGTCCCTGCAAGAGGGCGCCAGCAAACTCGCCAGAGCCTTTGGTTATGCCGATGCGTTGAACAAGACCGCCGACAAACTGAAGCAACACAAGCCGGCCTCAAGCATTGAGGCCCTATTTCTGTCCATCGCCCCGGTGGCTGGGCTGCAATTGCATCAGGGTGAAAGGGCCACCGGCACAGCCGGGTATTTGTACATGGCGGCGGCGCTGGCACGCAGCGATCAGCGCATCCAGACCTCGGGCGTCACATCGCGTCAGTTAGGCGAGTGGTACAGCGATTTGATGGGGACTCGCCAGTCAATGCCTGCTCAATTAAATGTCGCACCACTGGCCAGCGGGGTGGCTGACGGTATCCCGTTCATGCATTTGGTCCCGGCCAGCGCCAAGCTGCCACCGTTGCCGGTGAATCTGGCTGCAGGGGTTGAGCTGAGCGGAGTGTTTGATTTGAAAGGCGTGCTGAGTAAAGCGCCGATCAAGTCGATTGTGACGCTGGTGGCGGGAGTGAATTTTGTTTGGGCGACGGGGCAGCTTGCTGAGAATCAAACCACCAAAAGCAGACTTGGTGCGGCCGGGGCTGCGTTTGGCGTTGCAGCAGCAGGCGCCGCAGTATGGCAGCGAGTCGGCGAAGTTAATTGGGAAACGGCTGTCCGCCAAAGTGGGCGGTTTTCAGTTTCGTCATGGCTATTGCTAATTAAAACCTTGGGGCGTGCAGCTATTACTGCGGGGGCCCAAGTCGCCGTGCTGGCCTTCGACGTTGTTTTATATGGGATAGAAGCCTTTGAGGCGTACCAAAAGGGCGATTTCGACACCATGGCGACAAATTTGACTATCGTCAGCGCCGAAGTGGCCGGCATCGTGCTCTATGTAAAACTTTTCCGCGCTTACCGTACCGCACAAGTCGCCGTGATGGTCGGTGAGGCTGCGGCCATTGCAGGGGGGATGAATGTTGCACCACATGTGGCCATAAAAATACTTGGCCTTACCTTGGTGATTGTCACGGGGGTTATTGCCCGACTCTATACAGCAGACACGCCTCTGGAGCAGTGGGTAAAAAACAGTCGTTTTGGGATCCGTCCAGACGACACCTGGTCGAACAGCTACACCCTGTCCATGGATATGCTGTACCCCATTTTGTTTCCCATCGCTTTTGATGCTCACCGATTGGCGGAAATACATCCTTACCAAGGACAGGTCACCTCTACCTACCTGATGCTGAAACTGCCGGGTGAAAACGTACCGCTGACCGACGCCATGATTCACTTCAAGGGCATCGAAGTGTGGGGTGATACGCTCGGCTATCACTCTGAGCAAATTAAAAAGGTCGAATGGACGGGCAAAGACTTTGCTCTACATAGTGGCAGTCGCATTCCTGTGCCCGTTGGCATCACTCCTTATCGCCGTGTGTACCATGAGAATGGAGTGCGGGACTTGAAGCGTATCGAGGGCGAGTTGATCTATTCCCCGCAAGAAGGGTTGACGCTGCCAGCAGTAAAAATCATGGAACGAGCATGGATATGAATATGCCAGAAGAACCACGTTACAGTTCTACGCCCACCGTCGCGCTTGAATCGAACAAGCCCACTGGCGAACAGCCGATGGAGCTGTTTATTACCGATGAACACACCGAGCATTATTTGGCATTGCAATCAGGAGGTGATTCGTCTCGAGGGTTGTGGACGGGTGTATTTGGCGGAATAGGTGGCTGCGCATCGATAGGGTTTACCCTAACGCTGATGATGCAAGGTGTCTTTGATTACATGATGCTTGTTCTCGGTTTTACTTTGTTTCTGGTGCCCTTCCTTTGGGAGATCTCGCGTCCGTTGCCCCTCCCCATTCTTTTTAACCGTCGCACCCGCGAAGTTTACTTCGATCACGACGGCGAACTGTTCCACACCCCGTGGGAAGGCATCTCTGCCGTAGCCAATGAGTTTCAGCTAGTCGCCCCCCACATGGGTGGCATGCAAAGCGCATCGCTGGAAATTCGGGTGCACAGCTTCGAAAAACCGGAAACGGCGTTGATGGTCAGCCTCGGTGCGCCCTTTGGTAAATCACTAGCGATGCAGAAAGGCTTTTGGGAGTACATCCGTTCCTATATGAACAATGGTCCCTATTTCGATGAACACGGTAATCACAGTGAGTCAGACGCATTTGTACAAAGTCAGTTATCCGTGCGGCCCAGAATGAGCGACAGCTTCAAGCAAACACTGGAGCGGATAAAACAGACCAAGCAAGAGAGCGGAGGTAAAAACTATCTGCGTGGTATCGACGTTCTGAGCTTGGTGCTTGATCTCTGCTTTTATCCCACCTGTCGCATTCAAGAACTCACCTACAGCATCGCCAAGCGCCGCTCCCGCAACCTGTGGCCCAAAGTTGTAACCGAACGCTTAAAAGCTAACGGCCCTACGACAAGGCTTGTTGATCTCGAATGCATGCAGAAAGCCAGTGCCTGAATACCGATGGCTGGTGCGTGTACTAGGGTCACGCAATATTTTCTAAACTAAAATCGCTTTAAACCATTGATGCGAAAAGGAGTAGTAATGAAAGCTGTATGGAATGCAAAAGTTGGCTTTGGCATTATGTCCTGGGCTGTTGTGAGTTACGCCGTGACTACGGCGATGTTCACGCTTATATTTTTCCCATTTCTTCCGCTAGTAAGCTATCTCGCGGGTTGGCCATTTGGTTTGTCAGTGTTAATAAGCATAATGTTTTTCGTTATCTGCAATTTCGCAAAACGCGACCACAAAGTCAGCATCTCAATCGTCCCGGAAGGACTTAGTTTCCGTGACGAGGCTGCTGGTTATGAACGTCAAGACCTCATTCGATACGAAGATATCCAGTCAATTCGAGTTCGGCGCAATCCGTTTTTCAGGTCGCTTGTGATAAATCTGAAAGAAAGAAACCAACGGTTCTCTTTGAGTAACGTGCTTTTGCCTGAGAATTTTCTTGCCGGTATGCACGCTCACATTGATGTTAAGAGCTGAGGGTGGAACCTGCTGCTGCGTCGTCATGCCGTGTCGGCGCTTTCGAGGGGGTCGCGTTTGCTCAATAGCTGTAGGAATGATCTGAAATTTCACGCCTGGGTTCTCAGTCGCGCAAGCATCTGCCTATAGTTCCACTGTTGCTGCCAACGTGGCGACCGATCTTAGCCGGTCTACATACAGATGAAATCTCTCGAACGTATCCGGAGTTTTTAACCATGGCTAAGTACCACCCGCTCCAAGGCAACTTCAGTGTCGGCCCGACGCTGTACATCGACACCGAAGCGCGCGCTTCCGATCTTCTTGAAACCGCCGTCCACCGACTCAAAGCCGCACGTAACCTGCTCAACAGCGTCACCTGCCTGTGCGTCAAAGACGCCGAAGGTCACGACCTGGAGCATTTCGCCAACGTTGCACACATGTTGATTCAGGATGGCTGTGACGCCTTGGACGCTCTGGGCTGGAAGCTGGAAAAAGCAGGATCCTGAAACCAAAAAAAGCCGCGAGATGATCGCGGCTTTTTTATTTCTGCTAGATGCTGCTGATCATTTCCGTGGTACCACGAAAATGATCAAGGCTACTTAATAGCTGGTTTCCGGCAGGCTAGCAATGATCGACCGATAACTGTTCATCCGTTGCTGCTGCACGCGGCCCTCTTCCAGAGCCTTGAGCAGGGCGCAACCCGGTTCGCGGTCGTGCTTGCAGTCGCGAAAGCGGCAGGTGCCGATCAGGTCGTTGAATTCGATGAAGCCGGCTTCGACGTCGGCACGGCTGACGTGGCCCAGGCCGAATTCGCGAATACCCGGAGAGTCGATCAACTCACCGCCACCGGGGAAGTGGAACAACCGCGCGGTAGTGGTGGTGTGAGTGCCCTGGCCGGACAGCTCGGACAGCGGGCCGACACGGGCTTCGACTTCAGGCAACAGGCTGTTGACCAACGAGGATTTGCCGACGCCGGACTGGCCGACGAACACACTGATGCGTCCGTCCAATTGTTTTTGAAGTTGTTCCATGCCGTTGCCGTGGTGCGCCGAAACCTCCTGCACCGGGTAACCCAGCGTGCGGTAAACCGCCAGCAAGGCATTTAACGCCGGGGCGTTTTGCTCGTCGATCAAGTCGAACTTGTTGAGCAACAGCAGTGGCCGAATGCCGGCGTGCTCTGCAGCAACCAAATAACGGTCGATCAAGTTGGCGTGAGGCTCGGGCAGCGGCGCGAAGACGATGACGATCATGTCGACGTTGGCGGCTACAGGCTTGAGCTGACCACGGCTGTCCGGGCGGCAGAGTTCGGTTTTACGCGGCAGTTGCGCCACGATCACCCCGATGCCCTGGTTGCCGGCACGCCAGACCACCTGATCGCCGGTCACCAGCGCCGGCAGGTTGGCGCGCAAGTGACAGCGGAACACCTGGCCGGCCAAATCGCCATCTAGGGCTTCGACTTCGACCTGTACACCGAAGTGCGCGATCACCAGGCCGGTTTGTTCCGGACCCAGATCGCCACCCTCAAGTGCCTCGACAGCCGAGGACTCGCGTTTGGCGGCGCGGGCAGCGCGTTCGCCCTGAATCTTTTCGATGCGCCAGTTTTGACGACGATTGAGTTGGCGTTTGGCCATGGGTGTTCCGTATCAAGAATGCAGCGATTAGGTAAAACGGCCGCGAGTTTAGCACGCCCGGCCGCCGCCCTAGGCTAAACTGCGCAGCATTGCCTAGGAGCCGACACATGCAAAACCCACAGAATCTGATCTGGATCGACCTGGAAATGACCGGTCTGAACCCTGATACCGACGTCATCATCGAGATGGCCACCATCGTCACCGACAGTGACCTGAACACCTTGGCCGAAGGTCCGGTGATCGCTATTCACCACAGCGACGAAATCCTCGCTGGCATGGACGAGTGGAACACCCGTCAACACGGCGGCTCCGGGCTGACCCAGCGGGTGCGCGACAGCCGTATCAGCATGGCCGAAGCCGAAGCCGAAACCATCGCCTTCCTGGAAAAGTGGGTGCCGAAAGGCAAGTCGCCGATCTGCGGCAATAGCATCTGCCAGGACCGTCGTTTCCTCTATACCCACATGAAATCCCTGGAAAGCTTTTTCCACTACCGCAACCTCGACGTCTCGACTCTGAAAGAGTTGGCCGCGCGCTGGGCGCCGGACGTGCGCGACAGCTTCAAAAAGGGCAGCACTCACCTGGCCCTCGACGACATCCGTGAATCGATCGCCGAGCTGCAGCATTACCGCAAGCATTTCATCAAGTTCTGATGGAATTGAGGGCTGCACGGAATGTGCAGCGCCCTCTTTTGGTGCCGTCCCTAAATGGCTAGACTGCGCGCCTTCCTGCAAGGACCGCCACTATGTTGCTGATGCTTTACCTGATCGCCATTACCGCCGAAGCCATGACCGGTGCCCTGTCGGCCGGCCGTCGCGGGATGGATTGGTTTGGCGTGGTGCTGATTGCGTGCGTCACGGCTTTGGGTGGCGGGTCGGTGCGTGACGTGCTGCTCGGTCACTACCCGTTGACGTGGGTCAAGCACCCGGAATACCTGGTGCTGACCTCGGTGGCGGCGATGTTCACGGTGTTCGCTGCACGCTGGATGCGCCACCTGCGCTCACTGTTTCTGGTGCTCGACGCCGTGGGCCTGGTGGCGTTCACCCTGATCGGCTGCATGACCGCGCTGGAAATGGGCCACGGCATGCTCGTAGCGTCTGTCAGCGGTGTGATTACCGGGGTTTTCGGCGGCATCCTGCGCGACATTTTCTGCAACGACATCCCGCTGATCTTCCGCCGCGAGCTCTACGCCAGCGTCTCGTTCGCGGCGGCGTGGTGCTACATGCTCTGCATTTACCTGCAATTGCCGGGTGAACAGGCGATTCTCATCACCTTGTTTGGCGGCTTCCTGCTGCGGTTACTGGCGATCCGTTTTCACTGGGAAATGCCGAAGTTCGTTTATAACGACGAAGCCTGACGTGTGGCATGTTGCTTGAGCGCCCACTCGACATGCTCTCGCACCAACTCCGACGGGTAATCCTTGCGAGCCTTCAGTGCTTCCAGGACAGGAATGCTCGACGGCGCGTTCCCCAGGCCTACCGCCAGGTTTCGCAGCCAGCGCTCATAACCTGCTCGGCGTAACGGCGAACCTTCGGTACTGCTGAGAAACGTGTCCTCATCCCACATGAACAGTTCGGCCAATTCAGCGTTGTCCAGATTGTGCCGTGGCTTGAAGTCGCTTTCGCCGGAAGGACGGGCGAAACGGTTCCACGGGCAGACGATCTGGCAGTCATCACAACCAAATACCCGATTGCCGATCAGCGGCCGCAAATCTTCCGGGATCGCGCTTTTCAGTTCAATGGTCAGATAGGAAATACAGCGTCGGGCATCCAGCACGTACGGGCCAACGAAAGCGTTGGTTGGGCAGATGTCGAGGCACGCCGTGCAGCGGCCGCAATGTTCAGTGGCGTGAGGCGGATCGACGGGCAGCGGCAGGTCGACGAACAGCTCGCTGAGAAAGAAGTAACTGCCGGCCTTGCGATTCAAGACCAGGGTGTTTTTGCCTATCCATCCAAGACCGGCCTGTTCCGCGATGGCTTTTTCCAACACCGGGGCGCTGTCGACGAAAGCGCGGAAACCAAACGGGCCGATCTCGGCCTGAATTTTATCTGCCAGTTGTTGCACGCGTTTACGGATCAATTTGTGGTAATCGCGGCCTAAGGCATAACGCGAGACGTAGGCTTTTTCCGGTTGTGCCAAGCGTTTGGCCATTTCGGTGTCGCCCGGCAGGTAGTCCATGCGCAGGGAAACCACCCGAAGCGTGCCGGGCACCAGCTCTTCCGGGTGTGAGCGTTTACTGCCGTGGGCGCCCATGTAGTCCATTTCGCCGTGGTAGCCGGCCGCGAGCCAACGCTCCAGGTGCTGTTCATGCTCGGCCAGGTCGAGGCCGCTGATGCCGACTTGCTGAAAGCCCAGCTCACGACCCCAGTCCTTGATGGATTGGGCGAGGGCGGGCAGGTCTGTGGTAATTGCAGGCATGAGGCGAGAGAAACCGGAGCTGAGGTGCGTATAATTCTGCCAGACATCGGAGCCCGAAGACGCATGCCGCACACTAAAGATGATTTACCCGACGCGCTGTATAACGCCGCACAAGTGCGCGCCCTCGATGCAAGCCTGATCGCGGCTGGCACATCGGGCTTCGAATTGATGCAGCGCGCGGCGCGGGCGACCTGGCGTGCGCTGGTCCGTCATTGGCCATCGGCGAATGAATTGAGTGTCGTGGCCGGTCACGGCAATAACGCCGGCGACGGTTATCTGGTGGCCGTGCTGGCCCAGCGTGCCGGCTGGCATGTGCGGGTGTTGGCGGTCGGTGATCCCCAGCGTTTACAAGGTGATGCGGCATTGGCCCATGCGGAGGCCGTGTCCGAAGGTGTCGCGGTTCAAGCCTTCAGTGCGCAGTCAGCGTTGCGCGGTGTTGTACTGGATGCCTTGCTCGGCACTGGTTTGACGGGAGAGGTGCGAGAACCCTACGCGGGGGCCATCGCGGCGATCAACGGCAGCGGGCTGCCGGTTGCGGCGGTGGATATCCCTTCGGGGCTGTGCGCTGATACCGGCCGAATACTCGGTGCCGCGGTGCGGGCTGACCTGACGGTGACGTTCATCGGCCTGAAACTGGGTCTGTTCACCGGCGATGCTGCAGACGTGGTCGGCGAGTTGGTGTTCAACGATCTGCAGGCCTCCCCCGCGTCGTTTAACGGAGTCGCCATCAGTGCGCGTCGCCTGACGGCCAGTTCCTTGCCGCGTCTGATGGGCCGGGCTCCAACCTCCCATAAAGGCAAATACGGCCATGTCCTGCTGATCGGCGGTGATCGCGGCTTTGGTGGCGCCATTCTGCTGAGCGCGCAAAGTACCCTGCGCAGCGGTGCGGGCAGGGTGTCCGTGGCGACGCGCAGTGAACATGTTTCGGCCGCGCTGGCGAGAATTCCTGAAGCCATGGTGTTGGGCACTTCGTCGGCCAATCAACTGATGGGACTGCTTCAAAAGGTTTCCGTGCTGGTTGTCGGCCCGGGCTTGGGTCAGGCTTCCTGGGGGCGCAGCCTTTTGTCGGCAGCTGCCAACGCGCCGCTGCCGCAAGTCTGGGACGCCGATGCATTGAATCTGCTGGCTTCAAAGCACGTGAGCTTGCCCAGGGACTGTGTGATCACGCCGCACCCGGGCGAGGCGGCGCGACTGCTGGGAATTTCGACTGCCGAAGTTCAGGCTGACCGCCCCGCTGCCGCTCGCGCATTGAGCAAAAAACATACAGCTGTCGTGGTGCTGAAAGGCGCCGGCAGCCTGATCGCCGGCCCCGATGGGCGCTTGGCATTGTGTCATCAGGGCCACCCGGCCATGGCCACCGCCGGTTTGGGTGATGTGCTGGCCGGTCTGGTCGGCGCGTTGCTGGCTCAAGGCATGGAGGCGTTCGACGCCGCCTGCCTGGCCGTTTGGCTGCACGCCAATGCCGGCGCGCAAGAAGGTAAATCGGGCCGCGGGCTGGCGGCCAGTGATCTGATTCCAGCCATTCGTCAGTTGTTGGAGGAGCAAGCACCGTGTCTGAAGTAATCCTGTACCTGGCTGATGAAGAGGCGATGACTGCATTTGGCGCACGCATCGCACAAACCACTGAAGGGCACGGTCTGATTTTTCTCGAGGGCGATCTGGGCGCGGGGAAAACTACGTTGTCGCGGGGCATTATCAGGGGGCTGGGGCATAAAGGGTCGGTAAAAAGCCCTACGTTTACCTTGGTCGAACCCTACGAGATTGGTGACGTTCGGGCCTTCCATTTCGACCTCTATCGCTTGGTCGATCCTGAAGAATTGGAGTACCTCGGTATCCGCGACTACTTTCAAGACGACGCGTTGTGCCTGATCGAATGGCCTCAGAAGGGTGAAGGCTTTTTGCCAAAGCCCGACCTGACCATTACCATTAGCCCGCAAGACAGTGGCCGTTCGCTGAAAATTTTATCCCAGGGCTCGCGCGGCGAGTCGTGGTGTGCCGCTTTGGCATTGGAATCCAATTAAATGATGGGGTCAGGTATGCGCTTTCGCGCGATGGTAGCTGCCGTAGGGATGTTGTTTTTGGCGGTGACCGTCGACGCTGTGGCTGAGACAAAGGTCAACAGCATTCGTCTGTGGCGGGCACCGGACAACACCCGGCTGGTGTTTGACCTGACTGGGCCCGTCCAGCACAGCGTGTTCACCTTGACCTCCCCTGATCGGCTGGTGATCGACATCAACGGCGCGTCCCTCGCTACGCCGCTGAATGTGGCTACCGCCAACACCCCGATTACCGCCATACGTTCGGCCCAGCGCACGCCGACCGACCTGCGGGTGGTCATCGACCTGAAAAAAGCCGTCACGCCGAAAAGTTTTACCCTGACGCCAAACGGCCAGTACGGCAATCGTCTGGTGGTCGACCTGTTCGATAACGCCGCCGACGCCGCGCCAATACTGACGCCGACCAATGTCGCGAAGGTGGTCCCGGTGCCGGTCACGCCGGTAGAACCCGCAGTGAAGCTGCCACCTGCGCCTGCCGGCAAGCGCGACATCATTGTGGTGATCGACGCCGGCCACGGTGGCGAAGACCCGGGCGCCTCGGGCTCTCGCGGTCAGCGTGAAAAAGACGTGGTACTGGCCATCGCCCGCGAACTGCAACGTCAGGTCAATGGCATGAAAGGCTTTCGCGCCGATCTGACCCGCACCGGCGACTATTTCATCCCACTGCGCGGCCGGACAGAAATCGCTCGCAAGAAGGGCGCCGACCTCTTTGTTTCGATCCACGCCGACGCCGCGCCTTCGGCGGCTGCATTCGGTGCGTCGGTGTTTGCGCTGTCTGATCGGGGGGCCACCTCTGAAACCGCCCGCTGGCTGGCCGACAGCGAAAACCGTTCCGACTTGATCGGTGGCGCCGGCAACGTCAGCCTCGACGACAAGGACCGCATGCTCGCGGGCGTGTTGCTCGACCTGTCGATGACTGCCTCCCTGACCTCCAGCCTGAACGTCGGCCAGAAGGTTCTGAGCAACATCGGCCGCGTCACGCCATTGCACAAACAGCGTGTGGAACAAGCCGGGTTCATGGTGTTGAAATCGCCGGACATCCCGTCGATTCTGGTGGAAACCGGGTTCATCTCCAACGCCAAGGAAGCGTCGAAGCTCGCGGCGGCCAGCCACCAGCAAGCGCTGGCACGTTCGATCAGCAGCGGCGTGCGCCAGTTCTTCCAGCAGAATCCGCCACCAGGCAGTTACATAGCCTGGCTGCGTGACTCCGGCAAAATCGCCCCAGGGCCGCGGGATCACCGGGTCAATCCGGGTGAAACCCTGGCAATGATCTCCGTGCGTTATCAGGTATCCCCGGCCACCTTGCGCAGTGTCAACAACCTGAAAAGTGACGCGCTGAAAATCGGTCAGACCCTGACCATTCCAGGCACCGAGCTGGCGTCCAAGCAATGAATCAGGCCGTGATCAACAGCGCTCGCATCGAGCTGCTGAGCCCGCGATTGGCGAACCAGATTGCCGCTGGCGAGGTGGTCGAGCGCCCGGCTTCGGTGATCAAGGAGCTGCTGGAAAACAGCCTCGACTCCGGCGCCAAGCGTATCGATGTCGACGTAGAGCAGGGCGGTGTCAAGTTGCTGCGGGTGCGCGACGATGGCAACGGTATTTCTGCCGATGACCTGCCGTTGGCCCTGGCGCGACACGCCACTAGCAAGATCCGCAACCTGGAAGATCTCGAACAGGTCATGAGCCTTGGGTTTCGCGGGGAAGCACTCGCCTCGATCAGCTCCGTGGCGCGTCTGACCCTCACCTCTCGCACTAAAGAGGCTGATCAGGCCTGGCAAGTCGAAACCGAAGGCCGGGACATGGCGCCTCGCGTGCAGCCGGCGGCCCACCCGGTGGGCACATCGGTGGAAGTGCGCGACTTGTTCTTCAACACCCCGGCGCGACGCAAGTTTCTCAAAACCGAAAAAACCGAATTCGATCACCTGCAAGAAGTGATCAAGCGTCTGGCGTTGGCGCGTTTCGACGTAGCGTTCCATCTGCGCCACAACGGCAAGACCATCCTCAGCCTGCATGAAGCCCATGACGACGCGGCTCGTGCCCGGCGTGTGGCGGCGATTTGCGGTTCGGGTTTCCTCGAGCAGGCGCTGCCGATCGAGATCGAACGCAATGGCCTGCATTTGTGGGGCTGGGTCGGCTTGCCGACGTTCAACCGCAGCCAGGCAGACTTGCAGTATTTCTTTGTGAACGGCCGTGCCGTACGCGACAAACTGGTGGCCCACGCGGTACGTCAGGCCTACCGCGACGTGCTGTTCAACGGCCGGCACCCGACGTTCGTGCTGTTTTTCGAAGTCGATCCGGCAGGCGTTGACGTCAACGTGCACCCGACCAAGCACGAAGTGCGCTTCCGTGACGGGCGCATGGTTCACGATTTCCTCTATGGCACCCTGCACCGCGCCTTGGGTGATGTGCGGCCGGAAGACCATCTGACCGCGCCTCTCGCGACGGACATCGTTCGCCCCACCGGTATTGATGCTGGCGAGTTCGGTCCACAGGGCGAAATGCGTCTGGCGGCCAATGCCTTGCTGGAACAGCCTCAGGCTCAGCCGTCGTTCAATGCGCCGGCAGGCTCGGGCGCTGGTGCCGGTTATCAATACCAGTACTCGCCGCGGCCTCAGTCCGGCGTGCCGGTTGCTGAGGCTCAGGCAGCTTATCGCGAGTTTTTTGCACCATTGGCAGAAGCCAACGCGGTAGCACTGCCGGCCGGACAGGACGATGTTCCGCCGCTGGGTTATGCACTGGCGCAGCTCAAAGGCATCTACATTCTTTCGGAAAACGCCCAGGGCCTGGTGTTGGTGGACATGCATGCGGCTCACGAGCGGATCATGTACGAACGCCTGAAAATCGCCATGGCCAGCGAAGGCCTGAGCGGTCAGCCGCTGCTGGTGCCGGAGTCCCTAGCGGTTAGTCAGCGTGAAGCCGATTGCGCCGAAGAGCACATCGCCTGGTTCCAGCGCCTGGGCTTTGAGTTGCAGCGTTTGGGCCCGGAATCCCTGGCTATCCGGCAGATTCCGGCCTTGCTCAAGCAAGCTGAAGCCAATCGATTGGTCAGTGACGTTCTGGCGGATCTGATGGACTACGGCACCAGCGACCGGATCCAGGCGCACCTGAACGAATTGCTCGGCACCATGGCCTGCCATGGCGCGATTCGTGCGAATCGGCGTCTGGCCCTGCCGGAAATGAACGGTCTGCTGCGGGATATGGAAAATACGGAACGCAGCGGTCAATGCAACCATGGCCGACCGACCTGGACCCAACTGGGCCTGGACGATCTGGACAAACTGTTCTTGCGCGGTCGTTGATGAGTCAGCTCCCTCCTGCGATTTTTCTGATGGGGCCGACCGCCGCCGGCAAGACCGACCTGGCCATCGAACTCACCAAAGTCTTGCCTTGCGAGCTGATTAGCGTCGATTCGGCGCTGGTCTACCGTGGCATGGACATCGGCACCGCCAAGCCTTCAAAAGAGCTTTTGGCTGAGTTTCCGCACCGTTTGATCGATATTCTCGACCCGGCAGAGAGCTATTCGGCCGCAGATTTCCGTCGTGATGCCCTCGACGCCATGGCCGAGATCACCGCGCGGGGCAAAATTCCGCTGCTGGTGGGCGGCACAATGCTCTATTACAAGGCTTTGGTTGAAGGTCTGGCAGACATGCCTGCGGCAGATCCGGACGTCCGCGCACAGATCGAAGCAGAGGCCGCACGCCTTGGCTGGCAAGCCCTGCACGATCAATTGGCGGTCATCGATCCGAAATCCGCGGCCCGTATTCATCCGAACGATCCGCAGCGACTCAGTCGAGCGCTGGAAGTTTATCGCGTCAGTGGTCAGAGCATGACTGCGCTAAGGTTGCAACAATCTGCGCAAAGTACTGAAGCAGCCGCTTCGGGACTGCAACAATTGCCCTATACTGTCGCGAACTTGGCTATTGCTCCGGCAAATCGTCAGGTATTGCACGAGCGAATTAAACAAAGATTCACAAATATGTTGGAACAGGGATTCATTGACGAGGTCGTAGCCCTGCGTAAGCGAAGTGACCTGCATGCCGGGTTGCCGTCTATACGTGCAGTAGGCTATCGACAAGTCTGGGACTACCTGGATGGCAAGCTGACGCAAGCCGAGATGCAGGAGCGTGGAATCATTGCCACGCGCCAATTGGCGAAGCGCCAGTTCACCTGGCTGCGCAGTTGGGCTGATTTACACTGGTTGGACAGCCTGGATTGCGACAATCTGCCGCGCGCCTTGAAATACCTGGGGACCATCTCCATATTGAGCTGAGTCCTTGCAATTGCCGTCTATCCTTGGGGGTGTGACGGCCACAAGCCATCTGTTTACCTATTTTTTATATTGAATCCTTAAAGGAGTGCGGCACATGTCAAAAGGGCATTCGCTACAAGACCCTTACTTGAATACTTTACGTAAAGAGAAAGTGGGGGTTTCCATCTACCTGGTCAACGGGATCAAATTGCAAGGTACGATCGAGTCTTTCGACCAGTTCGTTATCCTGCTGAAAAACACCGTCAGCCAGATGGTCTACAAACACGCTATCTCTACAGTGGTGCCGGTTCGTCCAATTCGTCTGCCTAGCGCAACCGAATCCGAAGCAGGTGACGCTGAGCCAGGTAACGCCTGATAGGAGTCTCCTTTGTTCTTTGAGCGCCACGGTGGTGGTGAGCGGGCAATTCTCGTTCACTTGGATGGTCAGGACCCTGAGGCGCGCGAAGATCCGCAGGAGTTTCAGGAGTTGGCAATTTCGGCTGGCGCCGAGACCGTCGCGTTTTTTAACGTGCCGCGTCATCGGCCAACCGCCAAATACCTGATTGGCAGCGGCAAGGTCGAAGAGTTGCGCGACCTGGTCAAAGCCGAGCAGGTAGATCTGGTAATTTTCAATCACATCCTCACGCCCAGTCAGGAGCGTAACCTCGAACGTGTTTTCGAGTGTCGCGTGATCGACCGCACGGGTCTGATTCTCGATATCTTCGCCCAACGCGCCCGCACCCATGAAGGCAAGCTCCAGGTCGAACTGGCCCAGCTTGAGCACATGAGTACGCGGCTGGTTCGTGGCTGGACTCACCTTGAGCGGCAGAAGGGCGGTATCGGTCTGCGGGGGCCGGGTGAAACCCAGCTCGAAACTGACCGGCGCCTGTTGCGGGTTCGCCTGCGGCAGATCAAGGGACGTCTGGAAAAGGTCCGTACCCAGCGTGAGCAGTCTCGTCGCGGGCGCAAGCGGGCTGACATTCCGACGGTTTCACTGGTGGGTTATACCAACGCCGGCAAATCGACGCTGTTCAACTCGGTGACCGACTCAGACGTCTTCGCCGCTGACCAACTCTTCGCCACCCTCGACCCGACCCTGCGCCGGCTCGAGCTCAATGACCTCGGGCCGATCGTGCTGGCCGACACCGTGGGCTTCATTCGCCACCTGCCGCACAAGCTGGTCGAGGCATTTCGGGCTACGCTTGAAGAGTCGAGCAACTCCGATCTGCTGCTGCACGTCATCGATGCCCATGAGCCTGAGCGTATGGCTCAGATTGAACAGGTCATGGTGGTGCTCGGGGAGATCGGGGCGCAAGACTTGCCGATCCTTGAGGTATACAACAAAATCGATTTGCTTGAGGGTGTAGAGCCGCAGATCCAGCGCGATGCCGATGGCAAGCCGCAGCGGGTCTGGTTGTCGGCCAAGGACGGTACGGGTCTGGACCTGCTCAAGCAGGCGGTGGCCGAACTGCTCGGCGATGATTTGTTTGTTGGCACCTTGCGCTTGCCGCAACGTTTTGCTCGACTGCGTGCGCAGTTTTTCGAACTCGGTGCGGTGCAGAAAGAAGAACACGACGAAGAAGGCATCAGCCTGCTGGCCGTTCGTTTGCCACGGGTTGAGTTGAATCGACTGGTGAGTCGCGAAGGACTGCAACCGATGGAATTCATCGAACAACACACTTTGCAATAAAAGCCTGAAAAAGCGGTTGTGCCGCGGTGACAGGCATTCTGTAGCATTGGTCGGCGCGCCGTGGGTGCGTCTTTGCTTTATCAGATGGAGAGCGCTATGGCTTGGAATGAGCCGGGTGGCAACTCGAATAATCAGGATCCTTGGGGTGGCAAGCGCCGCAATAACGGCGACCGCAAGGGGCCACCGGATCTCGACGAGGCCTTCCGAAAGCTGCAGGAAAGCCTGAACGGGTTGTTCGGTGGAGGTAAAAAACGTGGTGATGACGGCGGAGGTTCGGGCAGGAGTGGCGGCTTTGGCGGTCTGCTCGGCATCGGCTTGGTCGTGTTGGCGGCCGTGTGGCTGTATAGCGCGGTCTATGTAGTCGACGAGCAGGAGCAAGCCGTGGTATTGCGCTTCGGCAAGTACTACGAAACGGTAGGCCCGGGTCTGAACATCTACTTCCCGCCGATCGATAAAAAGTACATGGAGAACGTCACGCGTGAGCGTGCCTACACCAAGCAGGGCCAAATGTTGACTGAAGACGAAAATATCGTCGAAGTCCCACTGACCGTGCAGTACAAGATCAGCAACCTGCAGGACTTCGTGTTGAACGTCGATCAGCCGGAAATCAGCCTGCAGCACGCAACTGAAAGTGCCTTGCGCCACGTGGTGGGTTCCACCGCAATGGATCAAGTGCTCACTGAAGGGCGTGAGTTGATGGCGAGCGAGATCAAAGAACGTCTACAGCGCTTTCTCGATACGTATCGCACCGGCATCAATGTCACTCAGGTTAACGTCCAGAACGCTGCGGCACCGCGTGAAGTGCAAGAAGCCTTCGATGACGTGATCCGCGCCCGTGAGGACGAGCAGCGTTCGCGTAACCAGGCTGAAACCTACGCCAACGGTGTTGTGCCGGAAGCACGAGGCCAGGCGCAGCGAATCCTAGAGGATGCCAACGGTTATCGTGATGAAACCGTCTCGCGGGCTAAGGGTGAGGCTGACCGCTTTACCAAGCTGGTGGCGGAATATCGCAAGGCCCCCGAGGTTACCCGCGAGCGTCTGTACCTGGACACCATGCAGGAAGTGTTCTCCAACACCAGTAAGGTTCTCGTGACCGGCAACAAGAATGGCCAGAGCAATCTGCTCTACTTGCCGCTGGACAAGATGATCGACAGTGGTCGCAGCCCCAATGCACCGGTAACCGGCGCGGCAGCCTCCAGCAATGAAGCGAATGCGCGTGCGGCAGCCGATCTGCAGCAGCAAACACGCACCAGGGAGAGTCGCTGATGAGCAATAAATCACTGATCGCCCTTATTGTTGGCGTTGTGGTAGCGATCGCTGCCTGGAACTGCTTCTACATTGTGGCTCAGACCGAGCGTGCGGTAATGCTGCAGTTCGGGCGAGTGGTCGAGTCTGATGTGCAGCCAGGTTTGCATGTGAAAGTGCCCTACGTTAACCAGGTGCGTAAGTTCGACGCACGCCTGATGACGCTAGATGCTCCGACACAGCGCTTCCTGACGCTGGAAAAGAAAGCTGTCATGGTTGATGCCTATGCCAAGTGGCGCGTGAAAGATGCCGAGCGCTTCTATACCGCGACGTCTGGCCTCAAGCAGATTGCTGACGAGCGTCTTTCCCGTCGTCTGGAATCGGGCCTGCGTGACCAGTTCGGTAAGCGCACGCTGCACGAAGTGGTTTCCGGTGAGCGTGACGGGCTGATGGCAGACATCACCGCTTCGCTGAATACGATGGCGGAAAAAGAGCTGGGCATCGAAGTAGTTGATGTGCGGGTCAAGGCCATCGACCTGCCGAAAGAAGTCAACCGCAGTGTGTTCGAGCGTATGAGCTCCGAGCGTGAGCGTGAAGCTCGCGAGCACCGCGCCAAGGGTAACGAGTTGGCAGAAGGCATTCGTGCCGACGCCGATCGTCAACGCCGCGTGTTGCTGGCTGAAGCCTATCGTGAATCTGAAGAGGTTCGCGGTGACGGTGATGCCCAGGCGGCGTCGATCTACTCCAAGGCCTACGGTCAGGATCAGGAGTTCTACGCTTTCTACCGTAGCCTGCGTGCTTACCGTGAAAGCTTCGCGAACAAATCCGACGTCATGGTCCTGGACCCAGGCAGCGACTTCTTCCGTTATTTGGAAAAAGCCAAGCCTTGATACAACGTTGACCCAAATTATCCCCCCGCCTGGCGGCTAACGCCTCGGGCGGGGTGATCCTTTGGGAAAACGTGTGTATGATGCGGCAGCCGGGAAATCCCCGGCTTTTTTGCGTCTGCACGTTTGATTGCTGTTTTTATGCAAGCGTCCGAGTTGAATGACTCGACAGGTTTTTCGAGGAAAGTGGTTGGCGAAGCCGATTTCAGGCTTTTCGCCCCGTTGTTCATGCGCGTGGTTTGTGCGCATGAGCCGATCATTTTCTGCTTCACTCAAGGCTCGCCCAAAGGCTTGCCGCCCGGATCATAGGGGAATGGCGTAATGGCAACGGTAGACCGCTGGCTGCTGCCAGATGGCATCGAAGAAGTACTGCCACCAGAAGCGGCGCGCATTGAAGTCGCGCGTCGTCAGGTGTTGGATCTGTTCCAGAGCTGGGGTTACGAGTTTGTCGTGACTCCCCATATCGAGTACCTGGAATCCCTGCTGACCGGCGCGGGCCAGGACCTCGATCTGCGTACCTTCAAGGTCATCGACCCGCAATCGGGCCGGCAAATGGGGTTCCGTGCCGACATCACGCCGCAAGTGGCGCGCATCGATGCGCACACCCTGCGCCGTGAAGGCCCGAGCCGTCTGTGCTATGCCGGTAGCGTGCTGCATGCTCAGCCGCGCGCGTTGTCGTCCTCGCGCAGCCCGATCCAGCTGGGTGCCGAGTTGTACGGCGATGCCAGCCCGAGCAGCGACGTTGAAGTCATCAGCCTGATGTTGGCTATGCTGCAACTGGCCGATGTGCCGGATGTGCACATGGACCTTGGCCATGTCGGTATCTACCGTGGCCTGGCCCGCGCCGCCGATTTGTCCGGTGAAGTTGAACAACAATTGTTCGATGCGTTGCAACGTAAGGCCATCGACGAAGTCATTACCTTGACCGAAGACTTGCCTGCCGATCTGTCGGGCATGTTGCGGGCGCTGGTCGACCTCTGTGGCGGCCGTGAAGTATTGAGCGCTGCCCGCGAGCGTCTGGCAAGTGCGCCGGCGCCGGTTCTGGCTGCTTTGGATGACTTGCTGGCGATTGCCGAGCGTCTGTCCACGCGTTTCCCTGAGTTGCCGTTGTATTTCGACCTGGGCGAGTTGCGCGGTTACCACTACCACACCGGTGTGGTGTTCGCGGTATTCGTACCGGGTGTTGGCCAGTCCATTGCTCAGGGCGGTCGTTATGACGACATCGGTGCCGACTTCGGTCGTGCCCGTCCGGCAACCGGCTTCTCTACCGATTTGAAAACCCTGGTGACCCTGGGGCGTGCTGAGATCGAGCTACCGTCTGGCGGTATCTGGATGCCTGACAGTACGGATGCGGCACTCTGGCGGCAGGTTTGCCAATTGCGCAGTGAGGGTCAGCGTGTCGTTCAGGCTTTGCCTGGGCAACCTTTGGCCGCCGCCCGTGAAGCGGACTGCGACCGGCAATTGATTCAGCAGAACGGGCTTTGGCAACTATCGCCACTGGCTTCTTGAGTTTTCCTGCCGGCCGTGGCCGGCACCAAGTTTGCGCGAATGAGGACAAGTGTTATGGGTAAGAATGTCGTAGTCCTGGGCACTCAATGGGGTGATGAGGGCAAAGGCAAGATCGTTGATCTGCTGACCGAACATGCTGCCGCCGTAGTGCGTTACCAGGGTGGCCACAACGCGGGTCACACTCTGGTGATCGATGGTGAAAAAACCATCTTGCACCTGATCCCGTCGGGCGTGCTGCGCGAAGGCGTGCAGTGCCTCATCGGTAACGGCGTGGTGGTTGCGCCCGACGCTCTGCTACGGGAAATCATCAAGCTGGAAGAGAAAGGCGTACCGGTGCGTGAGCGCCTGCGTATCAGCCCGTCCTGCCCCCTGATCCTGTCCTACCACGTAGCGCTGGACCAGGCTCGTGAAAAGGCCCGTGGCGAGCTGAAGATCGGTACTACCGGTCGCGGCATCGGCCCAGCGTACGAAGACAAGGTTGCACGCCGAGGCCTGCGCATCGGTGACCTGTTCCACCGTGAGCGTTTCGCCGCCAAGCTGGGCGAGTTGCTGGATTACCACAACTTCGTTCTGGTCAACTACTACAAAGAGCCTGCGATCGACTTCCAGAAAACACTCGACGAGTGCATGGAATACGCCGAGCTGCTGAAGCCGATGATGCTCGACGTCACCGCTGAGCTGCACGAGCTGCGTCGCGCTGGCAAAGACATCATGTTCGAAGGCGCCCAAGGCTCCCTTCTGGACATCGACCACGGTACCTACCCGTACGTCACCAGCTCCAACACCACCGCGGGCGGCATTGCCACCGGTTCGGGTTTTGGTCCGATGTACCTGGATTACATCCTGGGCATCACCAAGGCTTACACCACTCGTGTTGGTTCGGGTCCGTTCCCGACTGAGCTGTTCGACGACGTGGGTGCTTTCCTGGCCAAGCGTGGCCACGAGTTCGGCGCTACCACGGGACGTGCCCGTCGTTGCGGCTGGTTCGATGCCGTCATCCTGCGTCGCGCTATCGACGTCAACAGCATCTCGGGCCTGTGCCTGACCAAGCTGGACGTGCTGGACGGTCTGGAAACCATCAACATCTGCGTTGGCTACAAGAACCAGGATGGTGCGGTGATCGACGCACCGACTGACGCCGACAGCTACATCGGCCTGGAGCCGGTGTACGAAGAGATGCCAGGCTGGACCGAATCCACCGTCGGTGCCAAGACCCTGGAAGCGCTGCCACAGGCTGCCCGCAACTACATCAAGCGCGTCGAAGAGTTGGTCGGTGCGCCGATTGACATTATTTCGACGGGCCCGGACCGCAACGAAACCATCGTTTTGCGTCATCCGTTCGCTTAATAAGTCGTTGATGTAAAACACAAAGGGTCCTTAATTGGACCCTTTGTCGTTTATGCCTGTTGGACGGCACGACCCTTGCTTTGATTATCGCTTCTGGTGTGCCATCAATTTAATGGCGTCAAAGCAGAGGGATAACCCCGTGTCAGCCATTCTCTCACTGTTACAAAGCCGTCTTCTGCGGCCGGTATTCGTTACCCTTGGTATCGCCCTTTTGGTGCAAGTGCTTGTAGCTGTCGCCCTGACTCGGAGCACAGTGACCGCGCTGGAAGCAGATTTAGGTGTTCGCCTGGGTGCCGACAGTCAAAAACTTTCTGGCGAGCTGGAGCAAGCGGGACGTGAAGTCACGTCAAGCCTCGACAGCCTGTCCACCAATACCCGTCAGCGACTCACTGCCGGCCTGTCCTCGCGTCTGAAGGACGAGCAGGCGCAGTTGCGTACGACGCTGGAAAAAGACCTGAAGGACTCCGCCAATGATATGGCGCAGCTTCTGGCCTCTGTCGCACCTCGCGCCATGTGGGATAGCGACGTTCCAACCTTGTCCGAATTCGCCCGTCGGGCCCAGCGCAATCCGAACGTATTGTTCGTGGTCTACGACGATGCCACTGGCCAGCACCTGACGCGCTATTTGAACAGGGAGAACCCGATCAACAAGGCGCTGCTGGAGAAAGGCGAGGGCGAGCGCGCGCTGGACAGGGTGCTGAATGCAGCGAAGAACGATCCGTCGGTCTACTACCTTGAAGCCTCGATCAATCCCAATGGTGTGGAAATCGGCAAGGTCTTGATGGGGGTCTCCACGGCTTCGGTGGAAGTCGATCTGGCGGCCCTCGACAAACGCTTTTCGGCGCTGATCGCTAGCAGTGATCAGTTGGTGGGCGATAGCCTCAAAGGCGCAGCGGCGGATAGCGCAGCGGCGATGGGCGCGCGCCTGAAGTCGGCGCAATCCACGGCCTCTGAAATGCAAGCCAACACCTCCGGCACTGTTCAGGAAGCGGCAGGTACTTTGCGCTGGCGCATCGGCATGGGTCTGGCGGTGGTGGGTTTCGGTGTGCTGCTGTTGCTCGCGGTGGTGCTGGGTCGACGGGTGGTCAATCGCTTGAAATTGCTCATCGCTGCCATGGACGACCTCGCTGCGGGAGAGGGCGACCTGACCAAACGAGTGCAGATCAACAGTAAGGACGAAATTGGCGACATGGCCTCAGCGGTCAATCGCTTTGTGGATAAGTTGCAGCCGATCGTGCGCGAGGCGGGCGATGTGGCTCAGCGCACGGGTGTGGAAATCGGTGCCATGACTTTACGCAATGCCGGGGCCGATAAAGCGGCGGGCATGCAGCGCGATGAGGTGGCCGAGAGCCTGCGTGCATTGTCGCAAATGGCTGACGAGGCCCAGTCTGAAAGCCATGCCATGCAGGCGGCCTTGCAGCAAGTGGTGGATATTCGTTCGGCCACGGATGAAAACACGCGCACTTCGGCAAAAGTCGGCAGCCTCATCGAGGCGTTGGCCGGGCAGGTCGATACCGGGGCGAAAGTCATCGAGCGGCTGGCGCAGCAGAGTGAGCAGATTGAAGTGGTGCTGACGGTGATTCACGGGATTGCCGAGCAGACCAACCTGCTGGCGCTGAATGCGGCCATCGAAGCGGCGCGTGCGGGCGAGACCGGACGCGGGTTTGCCGTGGTGGCCGATGAAGTGCGGGCGCTGGCGAGCAAGACGCAAAGTTCTACCGGCGACATTCAGGCGCACATCGTTGCCTTGCAGCAAGGTGCGCGTGAGGCGGTGGCCGCGATCGGTCAGGCCGGGCGTCAGGCCAGCGAAGGTTTGCTGGTGTTGCGCGACAGTGCGCGGTTGCAACAATCGGTGCAGGCGTCGGTCGAGCAGGTTCATGCGGCGATTGGTCTGGCAACGCAGGCGGCGGCGCATCAGGCGCAAGGCGCGCAAGCGGTGCGCGGTCGGGTTGAAACCATTCATGCACAGGCTGAGAAAGCGGCTCAAGCGGTGGTGGAAACCACGGCCAGCGGCAAGGTGCTGGATGGATTGGCGGCGCAGTTGAAGGCGAGTCTGGGGCAGTTCAGGGCATAAGATTGGTATTGGTCGGTCTGTTGTCATCGCGAGCCAGCTCGCGATGACAATATCAGCGGCTCAGATACATCCGGGTCGTAAGTAAATAGACCGGCAGCCCCGACACCAAAATCAACAACGCCGCATAAGGCGCCGCCGCCGCAAACTCCACATTCGCGGTATGCGCCCAGACTTCCGTCGCCAGCGTGTTGAGTCCGGTCGGACTCAACAGCAGCGTCGCCGTCAGCTCTTTCATCGCATCCAGAAACACCAGCGCAAACGCGGCGCCCAATGCCGGGAAGATGATCGGCAGCGTCACCCGGCAAAACGCGCTAAAGGACGATGCCCCCAGCGTGCGTGCAGCCTCTTCCAGTTGCGGCGCAGCCTTGTTCAGCGCCGTGCGAATCGGTGCCTGCGCCAGTGGCAGAAACAACAGCGCATAAGCAATCAGCAGCAGCGCGGAAGTCTGATACAGCACCGGCACATAATGCAGGGCGAAATACACCAGCGTCAGTGCTATCACCAGTCCCGGCAGTGCGTGCAACAGATACGGCAAGCGATCGGCCCAGATCGCCAATTGGCCCTTGTGGCGCACCACCAGTAATCCCACCGGCACGGCCAGCACCAGGCACAGCGCCGCGCCGCCCAGTGACAGCGCCAGAGAGGAGAGCAGCGCCTCGCTGATCGCCGCCACCGGGAATGCTGCCGACGAACCCACTGCCAGCCAATACGCCAGCATCCCGAGCGGAATACCGCTGCCGATGATCGCCAGCGCCAGGCAATAAAGTTGTCCGGCAGCAGCCCAGGGCCCCAGCCTAACCTGTTCCGCATGCCGAGCCGCGCCCTGACCAGTACGCACGTGTCGGCCCTTGCCGCGTACGCGCAGTTCCAGCCAAAGCAGCATCAGGCACAGTGCTAGCAACACGGCGGAAAGCATCGCAGCATTTGCGTTACTGAATTCCAGTTCGAACTGTTGATAGATCGCGGTGGTGAACGTCTGCAAGCCGATGATCGACAACGCCCCGAATTCCACCAGCATGTGCAGTGCGATCAGCAGCGAGCCGGCGAGCAGTGACGGCCAGAGCAGCGGCAGAGTGATTCTGAAAAACACGCCCCATCGATTCTGCCCCAGAGTGCGGGCGGACTCTTCGAGGGAGGGATCGAGATTACGCAGGGTCGCCGCGACCGGCAGAAAAATCAGCGGATATTTGGACAGAGTCATCACCAGGATCGCCCCGCCCAAGCCTTCGAAATGAGCGCTCAGCGAGACCCAGGTGAAGCTGCTGACAAATGCCGGCACCGCGAACGGCAGGCACAAAATCACACCCCACAAGCGCCGTCCGGGCAAGTTGCTGCGCTCAAGCAGCCAGGCCAGCGACAGGCCGATCACGCCACAGGCGAGCGTCACACCGACCATCAGCGCCACTGTGTTGCGCAGCAGGCCAAACACATAAGGACGCCACAACAAATGCACCGCCTCAGCCCAGCCGGCCTGCCAGGTCTTGAGCCCGACATACGCCAGAGGCAACACGCTGAGCATCACCAGCAGCAAAACCGGTAGCAGCAGCCAGATCGATGGCCGCTTGCGCCGTGGCACATAACCCCCGCGCGCGACGGGGGCGGATAACGATGCGCTCATCAGTTCAAGCCAACGTCACGTTCCAGGTCGAGGGCTTCTTCGGCATTGCCGAGATCGGCTGGGGTGACTTTCGGTGCTTCCAGCTCGCTGAACGGTTTGAGCCCACGATCCGATTCCATGCCTTTGTGCAGCGGGTATTCGGCGGTGGTCTGGGTGATCACGCGCTGACCTTCTTCGCTGACCATGTAGGCGAGAAATTGCTGGGCTTCTTCGGGGTGCTTGCTGGATTTCAGCACGGCCGCGCTGGAAACAGTGATCAGTCCGCCGACGTCCGCGCCGGTGAAATAATGCAGTTTCGAATCGAGCTGGCCTTTTTCACGCTGCAAGGCGAACCAGTAATAGTTGTTCACCAGCACGGTAGCGACTTCGCCGTTCTCCACTGCCTTCAGCGCCACCATGTTGTTGCTGTAGGTTTTTCCGAAAGCCCGCAAGCCAGTCAGCCAATCTTCGGCTGCGTCCATTCCGTGCACTTTGATTATTGCCACGGCCTGTTCCTGGAATGCGCCGCTGGTAGGCACGAAGCCGACCTTGCCTTGCCATTTCGGATCGGAGAACTCCATGATCGATGTGGGCAGGTCTTTTTCGTCAATCAGTTTCGGGTTGAAGGCGACCACGCGGACCCGTGCGGTGACACCGATCCAGGTGCCGTTGCTGGCGACATAGTCTTTCGGCAGAACGGCTAGGGTGGCGGCGTCGGTCTGTGCCAGCAGGCCTTGTTCGCCGAGTTTGTTCAGTGGGGGCGACTCTTCGGTATAGATCACGTCGGCAGGGGATCGATCGCCTTCTTCGGCGACCTGGCTGGCGAGCTGATTGCTGCTGCCTTTGCGCACATTGACGTGAATTCCGGTCTTGGCTTCGAAGGCTTCGGCGATGGCATCGCCGACTTCTTTGTGTTGACCGTTATAGAGTGTCAGGGAAACCGGTTCGGCGGCTTGGGTGAGGGGAGTGGTGAGTGTCAGGCCGAGCAGGGTTAGGGTCAGGCCACGGCGCAGGGTATTTCGAAGCATCATTCGCAAGGTTCCTCACTGTCGCATTGCAAAAACTTGAAACAATGATAAACGATATTGTTTCTCAAGTGCGCCTTGCAGGGTTGGGAAGTCATTGCTGGAGCGGTTGTCGCAGATCTTGTATCCGTCGGGCGCAGGTTGCTACAGGGTCGTGTGGCTTTGCGCCGTTCTGGTTTTTCGAACGCCAGAAACGCAAAAACCCGCTTTCGCGGGTTTTTGTGAAATTTCAGATCGACTCTGAAATTTGAATTGGTGCCCAGAAGAAGACTCGAACTTCCACGACCTTGCGGTCACCAGCACCTGAAGCTGGCGTGTCTACCAATTTCACCATCTGGGCATAATCTTCAGCGTTGCCGCTGTTGATGTGGCGCACTATACGGAGCGCTTTTTGATCTGTAAACCCCTGATTTAGTTTTAATAAATCAGCGGCTTAGAATGCAAAAAACCCGCTTTCGCGGGTTTTTGTGTGAGCCTTGAAATTGATCTAATCTCAAGCTCGAAATTGGTGCCCAGAAGAAGACTCGAACTTCCACGACCTTGCGGTCACCAGCACCTGAAGCTGGCGTGTCTACCAATTTCACCATCTGGGCATAATCAACAGCGTTGCCGCTGTTGATGTGGCGCACTATACGGAGCGCTTTTTGATCTGTAAACCCCTGATTTAGTTTTAATAAATCAGCGGCTTAGAATGCAAAAAACCCGCTTTCGCGGGTTTTTGTGTGAGCCTTGAAATTGATCTAATCTCAAGCTCGAAATTGGTGCCCAGAAGAAGACTCGAACTTCCACGACCTTGCGGTCACCAGCACCTGAAGCTGGCGTGTCTACCAATTTCACCATCTGGGCATAATCTTCAGCGTTGCCGCTGTTGATGTGGCGCACTATACGGAGCGCTTTTTGATCTGTAAACCCCTGATTTAGTTTTAATAAATCAGCGGCTTAGAATGCAAAAAACCCGCTTTCGCGGGTTTTTGTGTGAGCCTTGAAATTGATCTAATCTCAAGCTCGAAATTGGTGCCCAGAAGAAGACTCGAACTTCCACGACCTTGCGGTCACCAGCACCTGAAGCTGGCGTGTCTACCAATTTCACCATCTGGGCATAATCAACAATGCGTCTGCGTCGTCGATGGCGCGCACTATACGGAGCGTCTTTTTAACTGTAAACCCCTGAGGTCGAAAAAACCTGGAAAATTTTACCAGCGGCATTTAATTCAGCTTCGCGCTGTCGATAAAAGGCTTTAGATGGGCTGTCATAGCCTGAAATTTCCCGTTTCATTACGCCTATGCCAAACTAACCCGCATATAGACAAGGTGAAAACTCTCTAATGGCCGATTGGCAGTCCCTCGATCCCGAGGCCGCTCGTGAAGCGGAAAAATATGAAAACCCTATTCCTAGCCGCGAACTGATCCTTCAGCACCTTGCTGATCGGGGTTCGCCTGCTAACCGTGAGCAACTGGTCGAAGAGTTTGGTCTGACTACAGAAGACCAGATCGAAGCCCTGCGCCGCCGCCTGCGCGCCATGGAGCGCGACGCTCAACTCATCTATACCCGTCGCGGTACCTATGCGCCGGTTGACAAGCTCGATCTGATCCTGGGCCGCATCAGCGGTCACCGAGACGGCTTCGGCTTTCTGGTCCCGGACGACGGCAGTGACGACCTGTTCATGAGCCCTGCGCAAATGCGTCTGGTGTTCGATGGCGATCGTGCTCTGGCCCGTGTTTCCGGTCTGGACCGTCGCGGCCGCCGCGAAGGCATGATCGTCGAAGTGGTGTCCCGTGCCCATGAGACCATCGTTGGCCGTTACTTCGAAGAGGGCGGTATTGGTTTCGTCGTCGCGGACAATCCGAAGATCCAGCAAGAAGTACTGGTCACGCCGGGCCGTAACGCCCGCGCTCAGATCGGTCAGTTCGTCGAAGTGAAGATCACTCACTGGCCGACGCCACGCTTCCAGCCGCAAGGCGACGTGGTTGAAGTGGTGGGTAACTACATGGCGCCGGGCATGGAAATCGACGTTGCCCTGCGCACCTACGACATTCCTCACGTCTGGCCTGAGGCTGTGCTGAAAGAAGCCGCCAAGCTCAAGCCGGAAGTCGAAGAGAAAGACAAAGAGAAGCGCATCGACCTGCGCCATCTGCCGTTCGTGACCATCGATGGTGAGGATGCGCGCGACTTCGATGATGCGGTCTACTGCGAAGCCAAGCCGGGCAAGCTGCGCCTGTTCTCCGGCGGCTGGAAGTTGTACGTGGCGATCGCCGACGTTTCCAGCTACGTGAAAATTGGTTCGGCGCTGGACAATGAGTCCCAGGTTCGCGGCAACTCGGTGTATTTCCCCGAGCGCGTCGTGCCGATGCTGCCTGAGCAGCTGTCCAACGGCCTGTGCTCGCTGAATCCGCACGTCGATCGTCTGGCCATGGTTTGCGAGATGACCATCTCCAAATCCGGCGAGATGACCGACTACTGCTTCTACGAAGCGGTGATTCACTCCCACGCTCGCCTGACCTACAACAAAGTCAGTGCCATGCTGGAAACGCCGAAACTCACCGAGGCGCGCCAGCTTCGTGGTGAGTACAACGACGTTCTGCCGCACCTCAAGCAGCTTTACGCGCTGTACAAGGTGCTGCTGGCTGCTCGTCACGTGCGTGGCGCGATCGATTTCGAAACGCAGGAAACCCGAATCATCTTCGGGACCGAGCGCAAAATTGCCGAAATCCGCCCGACCGTTCGTAACGATGCGCACAAGTTGATTGAGGAGTGCATGCTGGCGGCCAACGTGGCCACCGCCGAGTTCCTGAAAAAGCACGAAATCCCTGCGCTGTACCGCGTCCACGATGGTCCGCCGCCGGAGCGTCTGGAAAAACTGCGCGCTTTCCTTGGCGAGCTCGGCCTGTCCCTGCACAAAGGCAAGGACGGCCCGTCGCCGAAGGATTACCAGGCCTTGCTGGCGAGCATCAAGGACCGTCCGGATTTCCACCTGATCCAGACCGTTATGCTGCGTTCGTTGAGTCAGGCGGTGTACAGCGCCGATAACCAGGGCCACTTCGGCCTGAATTACGAAGCCTATACCCACTTTACCTCGCCGATCCGCCGCTACCCGGACTTGCTCACGCACCGGGCGATTCGCAGTGTCATCCATTCGAAAATGGACACCCCGCACGTTCGTCGCGCAGGCGCGATGAGCATTCCGAAAGCGCGCATCTATCCATACGACGAAGCGATTCTGGAGCAGCTCGGCGAGCAGTGTTCGATGAGCGAGCGCCGTGCCGACGAAGCGACCCGCGACGTCGTGAACTGGCTCAAGTGCGAGTTCATGAAAGATCGCGTGGGCGAGTCGTTCCCGGGTGTGATCACTGCCGTGACCGGTTTTGGTCTGTTCGTCGAACTGACCGATATCTACGTCGAAGGCCTGGTGCACGTCACCGCGCTGCCGGGCGATTACTACCACTTCGATCCTGTGCACCACCGCCTGGCCGGTGAGCGTACCGGTCGCAGCTTCCGTCTTGGCGATACCGTTGAAGTGCGCGTCATGCGCGTTGACCTCGACGAGCGCAAGATTGACTTCGAGATGGCTGAAAAGACCATCAGTGCGCCGATCGGTCGCAAGAAGCGTGGGGCTGAAACCGCTGCGCCAGCTGCCAAAACGGCTGCAGAGCCGGCCCCGGCGAAAACCGGTCGTCGTCCTGCCAAGGAAAAAGCCGTAGAAGCCTATCGCCCGAGCGATGCCGCGGCGAAAAATGCCGAATTGCGCAAAAGCCGCGAAATAAAGCAGACGCTACTGTCTGAAGCGAAGAGCGGCGGTAAAGCGGCGTCTGGGGGAAAGACCGGGCGGTCGGCGCCTGACAAGGCTCCCGGCGGCAAACCAGCCAAACCGAGCAAACACCGTAAAGGCCCGCCCAAAGCGGGTTCTGCTCCAGCCGCCAAAAGCGGCGGGGCGCGTAAACCGAAGGCCAAGCCATGAGTCAGTTGGAAAAGATCTACGGCGTGCACGCTGTAGAAGCGTTGCTGCGTCACCACCCAAAACGCGTCAAGCAGATCTGGCTGGCCGAAGGCCGTAGTGATCCGCGCATTCAGACGCTGATCGAGCTGGCTAAAGAAAGTCGCGTGGCCGTCGGCAACGCCGAGCGCCGTGAGCTGGATGCCTGGGTTGAGGGCGTGCACCAGGGCGTGGTGGCGGACGTGAGCCCAAGCCAGGTCTGGGGCGAGGCGATGCTCGACGAGTTGCTCGATCGCACCGAAGGCGCGCCGCTGTTGCTGGTGCTCGACGGCGTGACCGATCCGCACAACCTTGGTGCTTGTCTGCGCTCGGCTGATGCGGCCGGCGCATTGGCAGTGATCGTTCCGAAAGACAAGTCAGCCACCCTGACCCCGACGGTACGAAAAGTTGCTTGTGGTGCGGCGGAAGTGATTCCGCTGGTGGCCGTAACCAACCTGGCGCGCACCCTGGAAAAACTCAAGCAGCGTGGCTTGTGGGTCGTCGGTACGGCGGGCGAGGCTGAGCAGGACCTGTATCAGCAAGACCTGACCGGCCCGACCATCCTGATCATGGGTGCGGAAGGCAGTGGCATGCGTCGCCTGACTCGCGATCTTTGCGACTACCTGGTACGCCTGCCGATGGCTGGCAGTGTCAGCAGTCTCAACGTATCCGTGGCGACCGGCGTGTGCCTGTTCGAGGCCCTGCGCCAGCGCGGCGTCAAAGCCGCTGGAACCGCCAAGAAGTCCTGATCTGCTGCAAACCCCCTGCGGGAGCAAGCTCGCTTTCGCAGGGGGGTGTGGTGAAGCAAAAAATTGGTGGGCGAACGAACTGTTCAAATAATCACCAATTGCCTTGCACCTCTTCTATCCCTTCTCTACAATTGCGCCCCTTGCTGTGACGGCAGGCACGCATGTGTCTATCGCAAGCAAGTCCATAAGTGTCATTCACTCCTTGTCTGACCGCTTTTTAGCGGCAGGCTACAACCCGTAAGGAGCATTCATGCGTCATTACGAAATCATCTTTTTGGTCCACCCGGATCAAAGCGAGCAAGTCGGCGGCATGGTTGAGCGTTACACCAAGCTGATCGAAGAAGACGGCGGCAAAATCCACCGTCTGGAAGATTGGGGCCGTCGTCAACTGGCCTACGCAATCAACAATGTTCACAAGGCTCACTACGTGATGCTGAACGTTGAGTGCACTGGCAAGGCCCTGGCCGAGCTGGAAGACAACTTCCGCTACAACGATGCAGTGATCCGTAACCTGGTCATCCGTCGCGAAGAAGCCGTTACCGGCCAATCCGAGATGCTCAAGGCTGAAGAAAACCGCAGTGAGCGCCGTGAGCGTCGCGACCGTCCTGAGCACGAAGGCGCTGAAAGCGCTGATAGTGATGACAGCGACAACAGCGATAACGCTGACGAGTAATCCACGGACCTTTTGAGGAGCCTATTACATGGCACGTTTCTTCCGTCGTCGTAAATTTTGCCGCTTCACCGCTGAAGACGTGAAAGAGATCGATTACAAAGATCTCAACACTCTGAAAGCTTATGTATCCGAGACCGGCAAAATCGTTCCAAGCCGCATCACCGGTACCAAAGCACGTTATCAGCGTCAGCTGGCCACCGCTATCAAGCGCGCCCGCTTCCTGGCCCTGCTGGCCTACACCGACAGCCACGGCCGCTGAGACCGGGCAGTCGACACGTAGCAAAGGATTGAAAGCATGCGTGCCATAGCTGAGTTCATCATGCGCGGCCGTATGCAGGCCACTCTCGTAGTGGCCGGATGCGCAATATTGCCGTTGTTGTATTGGTTGGGTGCTGCCGCTGGTTGCCTTGTGCTCCTGCGGCGCGGATTGAAGGACGCCCTGGGCGTTCTTGCTCTGGGGCTGCTGCCAGCGTTGGTCTGGTGGCTTTACTCCGATGACCCACGGGCACTTCTGGTGCTGTTGGGGTCTTGGAGCCTTGCGTTGGTTTTGCGCGCAAGCGAGTCCTGGAACCGCGTGCTGCTGGTCAGCATAGCGATAGGAGTGGTGTTTTCAGTGGTGCTGGGGACGGTTTTTGGTCCTCAAATCGAGATGCTGGCGCAGGCTTTGATAAAAGTCATGCCGTCGCTACTCGGTGAGGTCTACCAGAAGTTGTCGGTAGACGAGCAAGCGCATTTTGCGTCCCTGATCGCACCGGTCCTGACCGGCCTGATTGCGGCCTTGTTGCAAATCGTCAGTGTGCTGAGCCTGCTTGTCGGGCGCTACTGGCAGGCGTTGTTGTACAACCCGGGTGGTTTTGGTCGCGAGTTTCGCGCCATCAGACTCCCGCTGGGGCTGGCGATGTTACTGCTGGCGTTCATGCTTCTGGGGCCGAACATCGGTCCGCAGATGGCCATGTTGACGCCGTTGTGCAGTGTACCGCTGGTGTTCGCCGGGCTGGCCCTGATTCACGGGCTGGTGGCGCAAAAGCGACTGGCCAGGTTTTGGTTGGTGGGGTTGTACGTCACGCTGTTGCTGTTCATGCAGCTGATCTATCCGTTGCTGGTGGTCTTGGCCATCGTCGACAGCCTGATTGATTTTCGCGGTCGTTCGACGCCGAAAGACGTCGATAGCGCGAACGGTGAAGGTTAAAAGTTAAGAGGATTTTCACATGCAACTGATCCTTCTGGAAAAAGTCACCAATCTGGGCAACCTGGGTGACAAAGTGAACGTTAAGGCTGGTTACGGTCGTAACTACCTGCTGCCTTACGGCAAAGCTACCGCTGCGACCGCTGCCAACCTGGCTGCGTTCGAAGAGCGTCGCGCTGATCTGGAAAAAGCCGCAGTAGACCGTAAAACTTCGGCTGAAAGCCGTGCCGCCCAACTGGCTGAGCTGGAAGTGACTATCACTGCCACCGCCGGTGACGAAGGCAAGCTGTTCGGCTCGATCGGCACCCACGACATCGCTGATGCACTGACCGCCTCTGGCGTTGAAGTTGCAAAAAGCGAAGTTCGTCTGCCGAACGGCACTATCCGCAACGTAGGCGAATTCGACGTAGCCGTGCACCTGCACGCCGAAGTTGAAGCCACCGTACGCGTTGTCGTGGTAGCAGCTTAAGCAGCACTTGTCGGCTGGTACCTTCGGGTGCTTGCCGGTAACATCGGGCACGATCCTGTTTACAGGTCGTGCCCTTTGTCTTTCTGAAACCTCCAATTCCAAGTGGCCATGAACGATATTTCCGCACCCGAGCAATACGATCTGCAAACCGCTGCCCTGAAGGTGCCGCCGCATTCCATCGAGGCCGAACAGGCCGTGCTCGGTGGTTTGATGCTGGACAACAACGCCTGGGAACGCGTGCTTGATCAGGTGTCGGACGGCGACTTCTATCGACATGACCACCGCTTGATCTTCCGTGCGATCGCCAAGCTCGCCGACCAGAACTCGCCGATCGACGTCGTGACCCTTGCCGAGCAATTGGACAAGGAAGGTCAGACCTCGCAAGTCGGCGGCCTCGGATACCTTGGCGAACTGGCAAAAAACACGCCGTCCGTCGCCAATATTAAGGCTTATGCCCAGATTGTCCGCGCGCGGGCGACCTTGCGCCAACTGATCGGCATTGCCTCCGAGATTGCTGACAGCGCCTTCAACCCGGAAGGCCGCTCGGCTGAAGAGATTCTCGACGAAGCCGAACGGCAGATTTTCCAGATCGCCGAGGCCCGGCCAAAAACCGGCGGCCCGGTGAGCGTGAATGACTTGTTGACCAAGGCCATCGACCGCATCGACACCTTGTTCAACACTGACAACGCCATTACCGGCCTGTCCACCGGTTATACCGACCTCGACGGCATGACCAGCGGCCTGCAACCGTCTGACCTGATCATCGTCGCCGGCCGTCCATCCATGGGTAAAACCACCTTTGCGATGAACCTGGTGGAAAACGCCGTGCTGCGCAGCGACAAGTGCGTATTGGTTTATTCGCTGGAGATGCCAGGCGAATCGCTGATCATGCGTATGTTGTCGTCCCTCGGCCGGATCGATCAGACCAAGGTTCGTGCCGGTCGCCTGGAAGACGACGATTGGCCGCGCCTGACATCGGCGGTCAACTTGCTCAACGATCGCAAGCTGTTCATCGACGATACGGCGGGTATCAGCCCCTCGGAGATGCGAGCGCGGACTCGGCGACTGGTGCGTGAGCACGGCGATGTCGGCCTGATCATGATCGACTACCTGCAATTGATGCAGATCCCGGGTTCGAGTGGCGACAACCGGACCAACGAGATTTCTGAGATCTCCCGATCCTTGAAGGCCCTGGCCAAAGAGTTCAACTGCCCGGTGGTGGCGCTGTCCCAGCTCAACCGCTCCCTGGAGCAACGACCGAACAAACGTCCGATCAACTCCGACTTGCGCGAATCCGGAGCGATCGAGCAGGATGCCGACGTGATCATGTTCGTGTACCGGGACGAGGTGTACCACCCGGAAACGGAGCACAAAGGCATCGCCGAGATCATCATCGGCAAGCAGCGGAACGGCCCGATCGGTACCTCTCGACTGGCGTTCATTGGTAAGTACACCCGCTTCGAAAACCTGGCGCCGGGCAGCTACAACTTCGACGACGAGTAAGTTGCCGAGGGTTTTAATTTCCGACCATAGCGGTCGGAATTGGTTATTTTTTGTGCTATATTCCGCGCCCGCGATTTTTCATCTCAACACCGGTCATCGTCATGCAAACAGCCAAGCCGTTATTTGACTATCCCAAGTACTGGGCCGAATGTTTCGGTCCAGCGCCATTCCTGCCGATGAGCAGGGAGGAGATGGATCAGCTTGGCTGGGATTCATGCGACATCATCATCGTCACCGGTGATGCGTACGTTGACCATCCCTCGTTCGGCATGGCGATCATCGGCCGGCTGCTGGAGTCGCAAGGCTTCCGCGTCGGGATCATTGCCCAGCCAAACTGGCAGTCCAAAGACGACTTCATGAAACTCGGGGAGCCGAACCTGTTCTTCGGCGTCGCGGCCGGCAACATGGACTCGATGATCAACCGCTACACCGCCGATAAAAAAATCCGCTCAGATGACGCCTACACCCCGGGTGGCTTGGCGGGCAAACGTCCGGACCGCGCGAGCCTGGTTTACAGCCAGCGTTGCAAGGAAGCCTACAAGAACGTGCCGATCGTTCTCGGTGGCATCGAAGCGTCCCTGCGCCGCATCGCCCACTACGACTACTGGCAGGACCGGGTTCGCAACTCGATCCTGATCGACGCCTGCGCCGACATCCTGCTTTACGGCAACGCCGAGCGTGCGATCGTTGAAGTCGCGCAGCGTCTGTCTTACGGGCACAAGATCGAAGACATCACTGATGTGCGCGGTACCGCGTTCATCCGTCGCGACACGCCAAAAGACTGGTACGAAGTCGATTCCACGCGCATCGACCGTCCGGGCAAGATCGACAAGATCATTAACCCGTACGTGAACACCCAGGACACCCAGGCTTGCGCCATTGAGCAGGAAAAGGGCCCGGTTGAAGACCCGAGCGAAGCCAAGGTCGTGCAGATTCTGGCGAGCCCGAAAATGACTCGCGACAAGACCGTGATTCGCCTGCCATCGGTCGAGAAAGTCCGCGCTGATGCGGTTCTTTATGCTCACGCCAACCGCGTGCTTCACCTGGAAACCAACCCGGGCAACGCCCGTGCGCTGGTGCAGAAGCACGGCGAAGTCGACGTCTGGTTCAATGCGCCTCCAATTCCGATGACCACCGAAGAAATGGACTACGTGTTCGGCATGCCCTATGCGCGCATTCCGCACCCGGCGTACGGCAAGGAAAAGATCCCTGCCTACGACATGATCCGCTTCTCGGTGAACATCATGCGTGGCTGCTTCGGCGGCTGCACCTTCTGCTCGATCACCGAGCACGAAGGCCGGATCATCCAGAACCGTTCCGAAGAGTCGATCATTCGCGAAATCGAAGAGATCCGCGACAAGGTTCCAGGTTTCACCGGCGTCATATCCGACCTCGGCGGCCCGACCGCGAACATGTACCGCATCGCCTGCAAGACCCCGGAAATCGAATCTGCGTGCCGTAAGCCGTCGTGCGTGTTCCCGGGCATTTGCCCGAACCTGAACACCGATCACTCGTCGCTGATTCAGCTGTATCGCAGCGCCCGCGCCTTGCCGGGTGTGAAGAAGATCCTGATCGCTTCCGGTCTGCGCTACGACCTCGCGGTCGAGTCGCCGGAATACGTCAAAGAGCTGGTGACCCACCACGTCGGTGGTTACCTGAAGATCGCCCCGGAACACACCGAGGAAGGTCCGCTCAACCAGATGATGAAACCGGGCATCGGCAGCTATGACAAGTTCAAGCGCATGTTCGAGAAGTACTCCAAGGAAGCCGGGAAAGAGCAGTACCTGATTCCGTACTTCATCGCCGCTCACCCGGGCACCACCGACGAAGACATGATGAACCTGGCCCTGTGGCTCAAGGGCAACGGCTTCCGTGCCGACCAGGTGCAAGCGTTCTATCCGTCGCCGATGGCCACGGCCACCGCGATGTACCACTCGGGCAAGAACCCGCTGCGCAAAGTCACTTACAAGAGTGACGCCGTGACCATCGTCAAGAGCGAAGAGCAGCGTCGTCTGCACAAAGCGTTCTTGCGTTATCACGACCCGAAAGGCTGGCCGATGCTGCGTGAGGCGCTGACCCGCATGGGACGCGCCGACCTGATCGGGCCGGGCAAGAACCAGTTGATCCCGCTGCATCAGCCGGCGACCGACAGCTACCAGAGCGCCCGTCGCAAGAACTCGACACCGGCCGGCAGCCATAAAGTGGCAGGGGAAAAGACCACCAAGATCCTGACCCAGCACACGGGCTTGCCACCGCGCGCCAGCGACGGCGGTAATCCGTGGGACAAGCGTGAACAGGCCAAGGCAGCGGCGTTCGCCCGCAACCAGCAGGCGGCCAAGGAGCGTAAGGACGCGGCCAAAGGCAAGGGGCCGAAGCCTGCTCGTAAGCCGGTTGTACCGCGCTAAACCTCGCTAGCGCTGAGCAGAACGCCAACCTTCGGGTTGGCGTGATCGTTCCAAACCCTCCCTCCGCAACATTTCCGTGCAACTCCTCCTGACCAAATCCCCGCATCGCCCGATTTTGGTGCTGTACTGCCTCAAGCAACCGCAGAAAGCGCCAGCGCTGCTGGATGGCATAAGTCTTGCGCGCTTTCGAAAACGCTTAAGGCTCGCAGGAGGCACGCCGTGTCGATTCATGTCGCATTGCACCACGTCACGCATTACCGCTACGACCGCGCCGTCGAACTCGGTCCGCAGATCGTTCGCCTGCGCCCGGCCGCCCACAGTCGCACGCGGATACTCTCCTACGCGCTGAAAGTGTCGCCCGAGCAGCACTTCATCAACTGGCAGCAGGATCCCCAGGGCAATTACCTGGCGCGGTTGGTGTTCCCGGAGAAAACCGATGAGCTGCGGATCGAAGTCGATCTGCTGGCAGAGATGGCGGTCTTCAATCCGTTCGACTTCTTCCTTGAACCCTACGCCGAAAAAATCCCGTTCGCCTACGCTGCGGATGAGCGCAAAGAGCTGGCGCCGTACCTGGAAACCTTGCCCCTGACGTCAACGTTCAAGGCTTACCTGGATGGCATCGACCGCACGCCACTGCCCAGCGTTGATTTCCTCGTTGCGCTCAATCAGCGCCTGAACGAAGACGTCGGCTACCTGATCCGCATGGAGCCAGGCGTACAAACACCCGAACACACACTCGAGCAGGCTTGCGGTTCCTGCCGCGATTCGGCATGGCTCTTGGTGCAACTGCTGCGTAACCTCGGTCTGGCGGCGCGTTTCGTCTCCGGGTACCTGATCCAGCTCACCGCTGACGTTAAAAGCCTCGACGGCCCGTCAGGCACTGACGTGGATTTCACCGACCTGCACGCCTGGTGCGAGGTCTATTTGCCGGGTGCTGGCTGGATTGGCCTGGACGCGACCTCAGGGCTGTTTGCCGGTGAAGGACACATTCCGCTGGCCTGCAGTCCCGATCCGGGCTCTGCGGCACCGATCAGTGGCTTGGTTGAACCATGCGAGTGCGAATTCACCCACGAAATGTCGGTGGAGCGGATTTGGGAAGCACCACGGGTAACAAAGCCCTACAACGAAGAGCAATGGCTGGCGATCCAGGCCTTGGGTCAGCAGATCGACGCCGACCTGCTGGAGGGTGATGTACGACTGACCATGGGTGGCGAGCCGACGTTTGTGTCCATCGATGATCCGGACGGTGCCGAGTGGAACACTGCCGCACTTGGGCCAGACAAACGGCGCCTGTCCGCCCAACTGTTCCAGCGCATGCGCAACCACTATGCCCCTAAAGGCCTGGTGCATTTCGGTCAGGGTAAGTGGTACCCCGGCGAGCAGTTGCCACGCTGGTCGCTGAACTGCTACTGGCGCCGCGACGATGTGCCGATCTGGCACAACAGCGCGTTGATTGCCGATGAGCAGCAAGACTACGGTGCCGATGGCGAGCTGGCCGGTCGTTTTCTGGCCAGCGTCGCCGAACGCCTGAAAATTCCGACACGCTTTGTGTTTCCGGCCTACGAAGACAATTTCTATTACCTCTGGCGCGAAGGCACTTTGCCGCAGAACGTCAGCGCGGAAGACTCACGTCTTGAAGAGCCTCTGGAGCGTGCGCGCCTGCGCAAAGTCTTCAGTCAGGGGCTGGACAAAGTCATCGGTCAGGTCCTGCCGCTGGCACGTACCGCCAAGGGCGATCAGTGGCAAAGTGGCCGCTGGTATCTACGCGATGAGCATTGCCGACTGGTGCCGGGGGATTCGCCGCTGGGCTATCGCTTGCCGCTCGGCTCGCAGCCTTGGGTGAAAGCGGCGGAGTATCCGTTTATTCATCCTGTGGACCCGAATCAGGATTTCCCTGCATTGCCCGACACTGAGCAACTTCAGAGCCAAGGCGAGTCAGCGGTTGCTGATGAGCGCGCACCCACGATCGATGAATCCGCCGACTGGCTGACCCGCACCGCGTTCTGTGCGCAGGCGCGAGAAGGGCGGTTGTACCTGTTCATGCCGCCGCTGGAGCGGGTCGAGGATTATCTGGAACTGGTCAGTGCCATCGAAGCCACCGCCGAGGAGTTGCACTGCCCAGTGTTGCTGGAAGGCTATGAGCCGCCCGGCGATCCGCGCCTGAGCAACTTCCGAATCACGCCCGACCCGGGTGTGATCGAGGTCAACGTGCAACCGTCCGCGACGTGGGATGAGCTGGTCGAACGCACCGAATTTCTTTACGAAGAAGCGCGCCAGACCCGACTGACCACCGAAAAATTCATGATCGATGGCCGGCACACTGGCACCGGCGGCGGTAACCATTTCGTGCTGGGTGGCGCGACCCCGGCTGACTCACCGTTTCTGCGTCGTCCGGATTTGCTGCGCAGCCTGATCAGCTACTGGCATAACCATCCTTCCTTGTCCTACCTGTTTTCCGGATTGTTCATTGGCCCGACGTCGCAGGCGCCACGGGTCGATGAAGCGCGCAACGATGCGTTGTATGAACTGGAAATTGCTTTCGCTCAGATGCCTGAGCCGGGTGAGAAGTGCGCGCCGTGGCGGGTGGATCGGCTGCTGCGCAACTTGCTGATCGACGTGACCGGCAACACCCACCGTGCCGAGTTTTGCATCGACAAACTGTATTCACCGGACGGTGCTACCGGTCGCCTTGGATTGCTCGAACTGCGCGCGTTTGAAATGCCGCCCCATGCGCGCATGAGCCTGGCTCAGCAGTTGTTGCTGCGGGCACTGGTGGCTCGGTTCTGGCGCGAGCCTTATGCGCCGCCGAAACTGGCGCGCTGGGGCACTGAGCTGCACGATCGTTTTCTGTTGCCGCACTTCATCGAACAGGATTTCGCCGACGTTATCGTCGACCTCAATACCGCCGGTTATCCCGTGCGCGCCGAGTGGTTTGCGGCGCATCTGGAGTTTCGTTTCCCCAAGGTTGGCGATTAGGCGGTCAGCGGCATTGAGTTGCAATTGCGCCAGGCGCTGGAGCCTTGGCATGTGCTGGGAGAGGAGGGCGCGGTTGGCGGCACGGTGCGTTACGTGGATTCGTCGCTGGAACGCTTGCAGGTCAAACTCACGGGCTTGGCGCCGCAGCGTTATCTTCTGACCTGCAACGGCATCCCGGTGCCATTGCAACCCACCGGACGGGTTGGCGAATTTGTCGCTGGCGTGCGTTTCCGCGCCTGGCAACCAACCAACTGCCTGCAACCGACCATCCCGGTCCATGCGCCGTTGGTGTTCGACCTGCTCGACACCTGGATGCAGCGCTCGCTGGGTGGTTGTCAGTACCACGTTGCCCATCCGGGCGGGCGTAACTACGACAGCTTGCCGGTGAACGCCAATGAGGCGGAGAGCCGTCGAATGGCGCGTTTCTTCCGCATCGGACATACACCGGGGAAACTTCCTATACCCAATATGGAAATTAACGACGAGCTGCCGATGACGCTCGATTTACGACGTTTCTAAACCGTACGCGATGCTCGGACTTTTCGTATGTCCGGCCGTCATGAGCTTGCGTTAGTCTGACCGTTCTTTGCTGTCTGCCGAGCTTTCCATGCCTGACCTGCTTGACCGCTACCCGCTGACGGCGGGCACTTATCACGAACTGCTCGACGCCAGTGGCGTCGTGCGCCCGCACTGGCGTCGGTTGTTCGATCAATTGCAACGCAGCACGCCAACGCAATTGGTGCAGCGTCAGGCGCTGCTGACCCGGCAGATTCAGGAAAACGGCGTGACCTACAACGTCTACGCCGACCCCAAGGGTGCCGATCGTCCGTGGGAACTTGATCTGTTGCCGCACGTCATTGCTGCGGATGAATGGCAGCAGTTATCGGCCGGGATCGCCCAGCGAGCACGCTTGCTCAATGCTGTGCTGGCGGATCTGTACGGCCCGCAACGGTTGATCGCTGAGGGTCTGCTGCCTGCTGAACTGGTCTTCGGCCACAACAACTTCCTCTGGCCTTGTCAGGGCATTACGCCACCCGACGGGGCTTTTCTGCATCTGTACGCCGTGGATCTGGCGCGTACGCCCGACGGTCGCTGGTGGGTCACGGCGGACCGGACGCAAGCGCCATCCGGTGCCGGTTACGCCCTGGAAAACCGCACCATCGTGTCCCGGGCCTTTCCCGAGCTGTACCGCGATTTGAAAGTGCAGCACCTGGCCGGGTTCTTCCGCACGCTTCAGGAAACCCTGGCCCGTCAGGCGCCGAGTGATGACCAAGTGCCGCTGATCGTGCTGCTCACACCGGGGCGTTTCAACGAAAGCTATTTCGAACACCTCTATCTGGCGCGCCAGCTCGGCTATCCGCTGGTAGAGGGCGGCGACCTGACCGTGCGGGATGCCTCGGTCTACCTGAAAACCTTGAGCGGACTGCGTCGGGTCCACGCGATCATGCGGCGGCTCGACGATGACTTCTGTGATCCGCTGGAGCTGCGCACCGACTCGGCCCTTGGCGTGCCGGGATTGCTGGAAGCGGTACGCCAAGGGCGAGTGCTGGTGGCCAATGCCCTCGGCAGCGGCGTGCTGGAGTCGCCGGGGTTGTTGGGCTTCCTGCCGAAGATCAATCAATTGCTGTTCGGCGAAGAACTGATTCTGCCCTCCATCGCGACCTGGTGGTGCGGTGAAGCACCAGTGCTGGCTCAGGCCCTAGAAAAATTGCCGCAGTTGTTGATCAAACCGGCTTTCCCGTCACAGAGCTTCGCTCCGGTGTTTGGCCGTGATTTGAGCGAAAAGCAGCGTCAGGAGCTGGCCGAGCGCATGCAGGCCAGGCCTTACGCCTATGTTGCGCAAGAATTGGCTCAGCTCTCTCAAGCCCCGATCTGGCAGGCTGAAGAGGGGCATCTGCAACCTCGGGCCATTGGCATGCGCGTGTACGCTGTGGCCAGTCGCGAGGGTTATCGGGTTCTGCCCGGCGGCCTCACCCGGGTTGCCGCCGAGGCTGACGCCGAAGTGGTGTCGATGCAGCGCGGTGGCGCGAGCAAAGACACCTGGGTGTTGGGCGATCGCCCGCCGAGCGGTGAACAATGGGAAACCCAGCGTACGATCGGTGTCCACGACCTGGTAAGACGTGATCCGTACCTGCCGTCGCGGGTGGTGGAAAACCTGTTCTGGTTCGGCCGTTACTGCGAACGCTGTGATGACAGCGCGCGGTTGCTGCGAATCATGCTGGCGCGTTATGTCGATGGCGATGACCCGCAAGCCCTTGAGGCGGCGGTCGATCTGGGTGAGCGGTTAATGTTGTTGCCCGATGAAGGCGAGTTGCCGGAGCGTTTGCTGGCGGCATTGCTCGGCGATGACTGGTCGTTCAGCCTGCGCTCCAACCTGCAACGTTTGCAGTGGGCTGCCTCGCAGGTGCGCGGCAAGCTCTCGCGGGAAAACTGGCAGGCGCTGGTGGAGTTGCAGCGCGAGGCCTTGGAGCTGGAAGCCGAAGAGCCGGATTTCGGCGAATTGCTGGATTTCCTCAACCGTTTGGTGATGTCCCTGGCGGCGTTATCCGGTTTCGCCCTCGACGACATGACCCGGGACGAAGGCTGGCGCTTCCTGATGATTGGCCGCCGGATCGAACGCCTGCAATTTCTCAGCGCCAGCCTGGCGGCATTTCTACGCGGTGCCGGTGCTTTCGATCAGGCCGGGCTGGAATGGCTGCTGGAGCTGGGCAACAGCAGCATCACTTACCGTTCGCGGTATCTGGCGGTGGCGCAATTGATTCCGGTGCTTGACCTGTTGCTGCTCGACGAGCAGAACCCTCACGCCGTGCTGTTTCAGTTGAAACTGGTGACTCGTACCTTGAAACGCTTGAATGACGACTTCGGCGTGCCTCGCGAAGCGGGGTTGCCGCCGTTGGTGGAACGCTTGGCACAGTTCGATCTGGGATGCCTGGAGAACTCGCTGTTTGGCGAAGCCAGCGTTCGGGCGGCCATTGAGGGGTTGGCCGACCTGTTGCAGGAGATCGCCGACGCCAGTGGGCAAGTGTCGGATCGTTTGGCCTTGCGCCATTTTGCCCACGTCGATGATGTCAGCCAGCGCACGGTGTCCGTCTGATGAGCGCCCATTACCAGATTCTCCACGACACCCATTATCACTACGACAGCCCGGTGTCCCTGGCTCAGCAACTCGCGCACCTGTGGCCGCGTGCATGTGACTGGCAGCGCTGCACCGAGCAGCAATTGCAGATCAGTCCCGATCCGACTTCGCGCCGCGATGAGCTGGATGTGTTCGGTAATCCGCTGACCCGGTTGGCGTTCGAGCGGCCCCACGATGAATTGCTGGTCAATGCCCGGCTCACTGTCGAAGTGCTGGCCCGGCCTGCGCTGGATTTCAATCAATCCCCCGCATGGGAGGAAACCCGCAACGCGCTGACCTACAGCAGTCAGCCGCTTTCCCCCGAATTGCTGGAAGCGTGTCGTTACCGGTTCGAATCGCCCTACGTGCACTTGAAACGCAACTTCGTCGAGTTTTCCGAAAGCTGTTTTCCATCGGGTCGTCCGCTGCTGTTGGGTGTTCAGGCGCTGATGGAGAAGATCTTCAGCGAGTTCACCTTCGATGCCGAGGCGACCCAAGTGGCGACGCCGCTCGTGGAAGTGCTGGAGCGCCGGCGCGGTGTTTGTCAGGACTTCGCTCACCTGATGCTCGCCTGCGTGCGCTCCCGTGGGTTGGCGGCGCGGTACATCAGTGGCTACCTGTTGACCCAGCCACCACCGGGCCAGCCGCGCCTGATCGGCGCTGATGCGTCACATGCCTGGGTTTCAGTGTTTTGCCCGGTGCTCGGCTGGGTGGATTTCGACCCGACCAACAACGTGCAGCCGGCGCTGGAACACATCACCTTGGCCTGGGGCCGGGATTTTTCCGATGTCTCGCCGTTGCGTGGAGTCATTCTTGGGGGCGGCAGTCATGATCCCGAGGTTCGGGTGACGGTGATGCCCTTGGAGTCATGCAGAATCAATGAGGGATGTGCAAATAGTATGTGGGCTGGGAGTATTCAGATTGACCTGTGAGGGTCAGCAACATCGTTGCTGACCCTGGACACAGATCCGGTGGGCCTGATCAGATCATCGGGCCCTGAGGGTCTCAGGCGTCGGGCGCCTGATCTTTCGGTGCTTCAATATCATCTTCTGCGGCCACTTCACCTTCTGCATCCGGGTTCAGTGCGGCGGCTTCTTCTTCAGCTGTAGCTTTCTTGCGCTGAAGCTTTTCCTCTTTCTTCTGCTCCTTGGCCAAGTCTCTCTGACGTTTGGCGAAGGAATAATTGGGTTTAGCCATGGGCGATCCTCTGGGGTCGAAGGTGAGGTTGAGCGGCGCGTATTCTGCCCTGTATCGATGCCCAGCCGTTAGCTGGGTTTTTGCTCGATCCACTTTGGCACCACTGTCGGCTGCCAGGCGTCCAATACATCGAGCAGCGATTGCGGCGATTCGCTCACTTGCAGCATGTCACGGTGCGGTTCGCGAACGAAGCCTTCGCCGACGATATGATCGAGAAAAGACGTCAATTTGCTGTAGAAACCGTTCACTTCCAGCAGCCCGAGCGGTTTGCCGTGGTAGCCGAGTTGGCCCCAGGTCCAGACTTCGAACAGCTCTTCCAGCGTGCCCAGGCCGCCGGGCAGGGCGATAAAGGCGTCACTGAGCTCGGCCATCCGCGCCTTGCGCGCATGCATGCCGTCGACCACTTCCAGGCGAGTCAGGCCGCTGTGACCGATTTCCTTGTCTTTGAGGCTTTGCGGGATGATCCCGATCACTTCTGCGCCGGCCGCCAGCGCAGCATCGGCGACGATGCCCATCAGCCCGACGGCACCGCCGCCATAGACCAGCGTCAGCTTACGCTCGGCCAATGCTCGCCCCAAGGCGACAGCCGCTTCACGATAAGCCGGGTTGGTGCCGGTGCTGGCACCGCAAAATACACAGACGGACGCTAAAGTCATGCCTTACTCCATGGTCAGGATGGCCACAGAGTAAAGGCAGGCACGCGGCGTTCCAAGGTCTACACTTCGCGTTCAGGTGTTTCACAGGTTCCGCTGGCGCCACAGGCGTAGGCGGCGAGCAAACTGCGCAACAGGCTGTTAAGAAACATGACTGACGCTCCAGATGGGTGAGGACGACCTGATGATAGGGCCGCCCCGGACGTCTGGCTGGTAGATTGTTTCGATAGGTGTCATAGCCCGAAAGTTGTATACAGTTTTTGATTCAGGTCATAGGAACTTGCGACGTTTTCAGGCAGTCTTCTGTCCATTCGCACGTTTGTTAACCCTGCCTTGGAGATTCACCATGTTTGCCAAACTTGTTGCAGTATCCCTGCTGACACTGGCCAGCAGCCAATTGATGGCTGCCGAGTGCAAGGTCACTGTCGACTCGACTGACCAGATGTCCTTCGATACCAAGGAAATCAGCATCGACAAGAGCTGCAAGACGTTCACCGTGGAGCTGAAACACTCCGGCAACCTGCCGAAAAATGTCATGGGCCATAACTGGGTGCTGAGCAAAGAGGCTGACATGCAGCCGATCGCCACCGCGGGCCTGGCCGCAGGCATCGAAAAGAACTACTTGCCGGAAGGTGACGCGCGCGTCATCGCCCACACCAAAATCATCGGTGCCAAGGAAACCGACTCGGTGACCTTCGACGTATCGAAGCTCGATGCTGCCGAGAAGTACGGTTTCTTCTGCTCGTTCCCTGGCCACATCTCGATGATGAAAGGCACTGTTGTCCTGAAGTAATCCAATCGTTCGCATAAAAAAAGCGTCCATCTGGACGCTTTTTTTGTGTCTGTCTGTTCGCTCAATCAAGGCGCGAACGGCATCACACGCTTGTGATGAGTCTTCTTATACGTGTCACAAATAATCTTGAACGCCTCATCACGCACCGGCTCGCCGTGCAGGAAGGCGTCGATCTCGGCGTAGGTCACGCCGTGGGACGCTTCATCCGGTTTGCCGGGCGACAGGTCTTCAAGGTCGGCCGTCGGGATTTTTTCCACCAGCGACTCCGGCGCGCCGAAGCTGCGGGCGATGTCCCGGACCTGATTTTTCACCAGGCCGCTCAGTGGCGCCACGTCGCACGCGCCATCACCGAATTTGGTAAAGAAGCCCATCACCGCTTCCGCCGCGTGGTCAGTGCCGATCACCAGGCCATGGGCCGCGCCGGCGATGGTGTATTGGGCGACCATGCGCATCCGCGCCTTGGTGTTGCCGAGCACGAAATCCACCGAGACTGCATGCTTGCCTTCAAAAGCCGCGACTTCACTGGCCAGGGCTTTGACCGCCGGGCCGATGTTCACGGTGTGGCGCTCGTCCGGGGCGATGAAATCGACCGAGGCCTGGGCGTCGTGTTCGTCGAACTGGGTTTCGTATGGCAGGCGCACAGCGATGAACTTGTAGCTGTTGTCGTCGGTGCGTGTGCGCAGTTCGCGCATGGCACGCTGGGCCAGCAGGCCGGCGGTCAGGGAATCGACGCCACCGCTGATGCCGAGCACCAGGGTCTTGAGCCCGGAATTGACCAGGCAATCCTGGATGAAGGTAATCCGCCGGGCGACTTCAGCCTCGAGGGCGGTCAGGTCGGCGAACGGCGGCTGGACCTTGAGCTGTTCAGCAATCTCACGCTGTTCGGCTTGCATGAATTCACTCCTTGCTAGATGTGCTTGATGTGCTGGAAAGGGCGACAGGTACTTTGAAAACGTGTCGCAAATAGGCGACGAAATTCGGGTCTTTGCAGTGAGTCTTGCCAGGCTCATCAGAAATCTTTGCGACGGGCTGGCCGTTGCAGGCGGCCATTTTAAGCACGATGCTCATCGGTTCAACACCCGGAATATCGCACGTCAGGTTGGTGCCGATGCCAAAGCTGACATTGATCCGGCCGCGCAGCGCTCGAAAAATCTCCAGGGAGTTGGGTAGCGTCAGGCTGTCGGAGAACACCAGCGTCTTGCTCATCGGGTCGATGCCGAGCTTGTGGTAATGGGCAATGGCCTTTTCCGCCCAGAGCAACGGATCACCGGAATCATGGCGCAGGCCGTCAAACAGCTTGGCGAAGTACAGGTCGAAATCGTTGAGAAAGGCATCCGTGGTGATGCAATCGGTGAGGGCGATCCCCAATAGGCCGCGGTACTCGCGGACCCAGCAGTCGAGTGCGGCAATCTGACTGTCGATCAGCCGGGGGCCGAGTTGCTGATGGGCCATGATCCATTCGTGGGCCATGGTGCCCAACGGCTTCATGTCCAGCTCCCGTGAAAGGTGCACGTTGCTGGTGCCGACAAAACGACCGGGGAAATCGTGCTTGAGCACGTTCACCACTTCTTCCTGCACGCGGTACGAGAAGCGACGACGAGTGCCGAAGTCGGCGACCTGCAATTCGGACAATTCCTCCGCGCTGGCGTTGGCGGTGAGCCAGTCGAACTTGCGGTAGAGCTGCTCACGCGCCTGTTCCAGGACAACTTCACGGTAGCGATAGCGGTTGCGCACTTCGCTGACGATGGACAGCAGCGGCACTTCGAACAGGATCACGTGCAGCCATGGCCCGCGCAGGCGGATGAACAGTTCGCCGTTTTCGATACCCGTGTGGACGTAGCGCAGATTGAAGCGGAACAACCCGAGAAAGCGCAGGAAATCCGGCTTCATGAAGCTGATGCGCTCCATGAAACTCAATTGATCGGCGCTCAGGCTCAACTCGGCAAGGCGCTCGATCTGGAAGCGGATTTCAGCCAGGTACGGGCGCAAATCTTCACTGTTACGGCAACGAAACTCCCATTCGACTTCCACATTCGGGTAGTTGTGCAGCACCGCCTGCATCATCGTCAGTTTGTAGAAGTCGGTGTCGAGCAGGTTCTGCACGATGCGATCGCCAAACACGCTCTCGCTCATAACGGGGTTCTCCAGGCTGGCCGCGGCCCGTGGCAGCGACGTTGCAGCTGTTTCAAGGAATGGGGTTAGTGGCGCATATCAGTGGTGGGGATTGCCAGCGATTTTTTTCGCAGGCGATCAGGCCGTGCGACTATCAATCTGCTCCAACATCCACTTCACAAAATCCCGCACTTTCGGCACTTCGGCTGAATGCTCCGGATACGCCAGGTAATAGGCATCGGTGCTGGGCATTGCGTGCTGCCAGGGTATGACCAGTTTGCCGTCGGCCAATTCCTCTTCCACTAGAAACCGCGGCAACAGCGCTACACCGCAGCCTACCTGGGCTGCGCGGATACACATGTAAAAGGTTTCGAAACGCGGGCCGTGGTAGCTGTGTTCGGTGTGGTAGCCCTGACTGTCAAACCAGTCGTGCCAGGCCTGGGGCCGGGAGGCGTTTTGCAGCAGGACCAGGTCGGTGAGTTGCGTAGGATCGGTGAGCGGCGTGTCCGGCTGACTGCCCGGTGCGCAGACGGGCACCAACTCTTCGCTGAACAGCTTCAGGCATTCAGCGCCGGGGCGTGAGCCCTGGCCGAAGTAGAACGCCAGGTCGCTGCGGCCTTGCAGCAGATCGTCGGCTTCCTGTTCACTGCACAGGTCCAGATGGATCGAGGGATGGCGCAGACGCCAGCCTTTCAGGCGGGGCACTAGCCAGCGAGCGCCGAAGGTCGGAGGCGTCGAGACGCGCAGGACTTCGGTTTCACCTCCGTAGGAGCGCAGGTAGTGGGTCGACATCTCGACCTGCGTGAGGATTTTTCTTACCTCCACCAGATACAAATCACCGGCCGGGGTCATTTGCAGGCGACGGCGTACCCGGCGGAACAACAGGTGCTGCAGCAATTCTTCGAGTTGCGCGACCTGTTTGCTGACAGCGCTCTGGGTCAGGTTCAGCTCTTCAGCCGCCCGGGTGAAGCTCAAATGCCGTGTTACGGCCTCAAAACACTGCAGCGCAGTGATCGACGGCAAGTAGCGTTTATTCAGCATGGGTTGTCCTTTTTCTTGTTTCTTTCTTACCAGCAATTCACAGCATGAATAAACGGAATGATATCTCTCTTAAAGGTCGTTTGTTGGGTAACGTCGGGAGCGCTAAAACTACAGGCCTCATCAGCCGAATGAATCCGGCTGCACGTTTTCTGTTTTTCGCTTGAGGAGTGACCCATGGTTGCCGCATTGCTTGATCGTCTTGGTGTTAACCCGGCCCTGTACCAGAACGGCAAAGTGCCGGTGCATTCGCCGATCGATGGCAGCCAGATCGCCGCAGTGAACTGGGAAGGCGCCGCTGAAGTCGAGCAGCACATCAGTCGTGCAGATCATGCGTTCGAATTGTGGCGCAAGGTCCCGGCGCCGCGCCGTGGTGAATTGGTGCGTCAATTGGGCGACATCTTGCGCGAATACAAGGCCGACCTCGGCGAACTGGTGTCCTGGGAAGCCGGCAAGATCACTCAGGAAGGTCTGGGTGAAGTTCAGGAAATGATCGACATCTGCGATTTCGCCGTCGGCCTGTCCCGTCAGTTGTACGGTCTGACCATCGCTTCCGAGCGTCCTGGCCACCACATGCGCGAAACCTGGCACCCGCTGGGCGTCGTTGGCGTCATCAGCGCGTTCAACTTCCCGGTTGCGGTCTGGGCCTGGAACACCGCGCTGGCATTGGTCTGCGGCAACCCGGTGATCTGGAAGCCATCGGAGAAAACCCCGCTGACCGCCCTGGCCTGCCAGGCGCTGTTCGACCGCGTACTGAAGAACTTCAGCGACGCGCCTGCGCACCTGAGCCAAGTCATCATTGGCGGTCGTGATGCCGGCGAAGCCCTGGTCGATGATCCGCGTGTCGCGCTGATTAGCGCTACCGGCAGCACCCGCATGGGTCGCGAAGTGGCGCCGAAAATCGCCGCACGCTTCGCTCGCAGCATTCTGGAACTGGGCGGCAACAACGCAATGATCCTCGGCCCAAGCGCCGACCTGGACATGGCCGTACGAGCAATCCTGTTCAGCGCCGTCGGCACTGCCGGTCAGCGTTGCACCACGCTGCGTCGCCTGATTGCCCATGAATCGGTGAAAGAAGAAATCGTCACCCGCCTGAAAGCGGCGTACTCCAAAGTGCGTATCGGCAACCCACTGGAAGGCAATCTGATTGGTCCACTGATCGACAAGCACAGCTTCGAAAACATGCAGGACGCGCTGGAGCAGGCCTTGAGCGAAGGCGGCCGGGTGTTCGGCGGCAAGCGTCAACTGGAAGACAAATTCCCTAATGCTTATTACGTCTCGCCGGCCATTGTTGAAATGCCGGAGCAGAGCGATGTGGTCTGCAGCGAAACCTTCGCGCCGATTCTGTACGTGGTGGGTTACAAGGCATTCGACGAAGCGCTGCGCCTGAACAACGCCGTGCCACAAGGCCTGTCGTCGTGCATCTTCACCACTGACGTGCGGGAAGCCGAGCAGTTCATGTCGGCGGTGGGCAGCGACTGCGGGATTGCCAACGTCAACATCGGCCCGAGCGGCGCGGAGATCGGCGGGGCGTTTGGCGGTGAGAAAGAAACGGGCGGCGGTCGTGAATCCGGCTCCGATGCATGGCGCGGCTACATGCGCCGTCAGACCAACACCGTGAACTATTCGCTGGAGTTGCCGTTGGCCCAGGGCATTACGTTCGATTAAACACAGTTCTTGAACCCATGAAGAACCCTGTGGGAGCAAGCTCGCTCCCACAATGAATGGTGTGTTGGTTAGGTTTCTGATTGGAGTCTGGCAATGCCGTTACGCGAAGAGTGTCTGTGGGAAAAACTGACGCCGCAAAGGCCTGACAATGCGGCGCTCAAGGGCGAGGTGACGGTGGATGTCTGCGTCATCGGCGCCGGTTTCACCGGTCTGTCAGCGGCGGTGCATCTGCTGGAAAAAGGCAAAAGTGTCTGTGTACTGGAAGCCCATCGCGCCGGTCATGGCGGTTCGGGGCGCAACGTCGGGCTGGTCAATGCCGGGATGTGGATTCCACCGGACGAGATCGAAGCCGGATTCGGCGAGGCGGTCGGCAGTCAGCTTAATCGCATGCTCGGTGCAGCACCGTCCCTGGTGTTCAGCCTTGTGGATAAGTACAACATCGATTGCCAGTTACGCCGTGAAGGCACGTTGCACATGGCGCACAACGCCCGTGGCGAAGCGGATTTGCGCAGTCGTGAAGAACAATGGAAACGTCGTGGCGCGCCGGTCGAACTGCTGACCGGCCAGGCCTGCGAACAAGCAACGGGCACCAAAAAGATTGCCGCTGCACTGCTTGATCGGCGTGCCGGCACGATCAACCCAATGGCCTACACGACGGGGCTGGCCAGCGCGGCCATCGGTCTCGGCGGTCAGTTGTTCGATCATTCCCCGGTGACCCGACTCGAACGTCAGGGTCAGCGCTGGTCGGTACACACCGCTCAGGGTTCGGTGCTTGCCGAGCAAGTCGTAATTGCCTCTAACGCCTACACCGAAGGTGACTGGACGCAATTGCGGCGCAACTTCTTCCCCGGTTATTACTATCAAGTGGCGTCGGTCCCGCTTACCGAAGAGGCTGCGCAGCAAATTCTCCCGGGTGGCCAGGGTTCATGGGACACCCGCCAGGTCCTCAGCAGTGTTCGTCGGGATAAGGACGGTCGTCTGCTGCTAGGCAGTCTCGGTAATGGCAATCAGAAACCGACCTGGTTCCTTAAAGCGTGGGCCGACCGGGTTCAGCAGCACTATTTTCCGTATCTCAAACCGGTGGAATGGGAGTGCACCTGGACCGGTTGCATTGCCTTCACCCCCGATCATTTGATGCGTTTGTTTGAGCCGGCGCCCGGTTTAGTGGCCGTCACCGGTTACAACGGCCGAGGGGTCACTACTGGCACTGTCGTCGGCAAAGCCTTTGCCGATTATCTGTGTGACGGAAATCCTCAAGCACTGCCGATTCCCTTTGCGCCCATGCAGCCATTGGCGGGCGTGGGGTTGCGCAGTTGTCTGTACGAGGCCGGATTTTCGCTGTATCACGCAGGCCAGTGCCTGCGGATCGTTATTTGATTGTTGAAATTTGTTGCTGAAAGCGGCGCTTTTTCGCGCAGCGACTAGCCTGTAAAAGGTGCGGGTTGTAGCAGTTTCGCACCAGCAGTGTGCACTTCGGTGACGCACGTTGTTACAGGCTGGTTGCACGTCGTTTGGCGCTGCGGTTGCAATGATGGCTCGCTCTGGTTGCGCCTTTAAAAATAAATGGTTTCACCTTCCGCGGTTTAGACGGTTGCACGCCCAATGAAAATGGGATCAAAACAGTCGAAATAACAATAAAGCAGCGACTTTTTTCAGAATAAAAAACCGATGGCACGGCCCTTGCTCTAAGCATTCAGGAAGTCGCAGTGCCAACTAAAAAAAACCTTGGAGCACCACCTCATGTCCCAGACGTTTTACAAGAAAGGCTTTCTGGCCCTCGCAGTGGCAACTGCGTTGGGTGTTTCTGCTTTTGCACACGCTGATGTGAAAATCGGTGTGGCGGGACCGATGACAGGCGCCAACGCGGCATTTGGCGAGCAGTACATGAAGGGGGCGCAGGCTGCGGCCGATGCGGTCAACGCAGCGGGCGGCGTAAACGGGGAAAAAATCATACTGGTCAAAGGCGATGACGCCTGCGAACCGAAACAGGCTGTAACGGTCGCCAAGGACCTGACCAACCAGAAAGTCGCTGGCGTAGTCGGTCACTTCTGTTCCTCCTCGACGATCCCGGCTTCGGAGATCTACGACGAAGCGGGCATCATCGCGATCACTCCAGGCTCCACCAACCCACAGGTTACCGAGCGCGGCCTGGCTGCCATGTTCCGTATGTGCGGTCGTGACGACCAGCAAGGCATTGTGGCCGGCGACTACATCGTCGACGTGCTCAAAGGCAAGAAAGTCGTGGTTCTGCACGACAAAGACACCTACGGCCAAGGTCTGGCGGACGCCACCAAGGCGCAACTGCTCAAGCGCGGCGTAACGCCGGTGCTGTACGAAGGCCTGACCCGCGGCGAAAAAGACTTCAGCGCCGTGGTGACCAAGATCCGTGCGGCCGGTGCCGACGTAGTCTACTTCGGCGGTTTGCACCCGGAAGCCGGCCCATTGGTTCGCCAACTGCGTGAACAGGGCCTCAAAGACGTCAAGTTCATGTCTGATGACGGCATCGTGACCGACGAACTGGTGACCACCGCCGGTGGCCCGCAGAACGTTGATGGCGTGTACATGACCTTCGGCGCCGACCCACGCCTGCTGCCCGACAGCAAGACGGTAGTGGATGAGTTCCGTAAAAATGGCACCGAGCCTGAAGGCTACACCCTGTACGCCTACGCTTCGGTCCAGGCTCTGGCAGCGGCCTTCAATGGCGCCAAGTCCAACAAGGGCGAGGAAGCTGCCAAATGGCTGAAAGCCAACAAGGTCCAAACCGTGATGGGCGAGAAGACCTGGGACGCCAAGGGCGACCTGAAAGTCTCCGACTACGTGGTTTACCAGTGGGACAAGGACGGCAAATACCACCAACTGGAAAAACAGAAGTGATATGAACTGCTGATTGCCCGGGGTTTCGTGCGCCGGGCACTCAATCAACATGTCCGTGCAGTACCTGTCTTTTCTCGTAGAGCTGCACACAACCGTGTTGCGCCGGCGGCTGAACCCCGGTCCGTCGTACACGGCTTTTGTGCAGTCTCTCAAATGCGTGAGATTGCGTTATGGATGGTATTTTCCTGCAGCAACTGGTCAACGGCCTGACCCTCGGGTCGGTCTATGGCCTGATCGCCATCGGCTACACAATGGTCTATGGCATCATCGGCATGATCAACTTCGCCCACGGCGAGGTTTACATGATTTCCGCTTACCTCGCGGCGATCAGTCTGGCTCTGCTGGCTTACTTCGGTATTGAATCCTTCCCTCTGCTGATGCTCGGCACATTGATCTTCACCATCATCGTCACGGCGGTGTATGGCTGGGTCATCGAGCGCGTTGCCTACAAACCGTTGCGCAACTCTACGCGACTGGCACCGCTGATCAGCGCCATCGGTATTTCGTTGATCCTGCAAAACTATGCACAGATCGCCCAGGGCGCCCGCCAACAGGGTGTACCCACATTGCTGACCGGTGCGTGGCGAGTTGACATCGGAACCGGCTTCGTCCAGCTCACCTACACCAAGATCTTCATTCTGGTCGCAGCGTTTGCCGGGATGGCCCTGCTGACCTACATCATCAAGTACACCAAGCTCGGCCGTATGTGCCGCGCCACCCAGCAAGACCGCAAGATGGCCTCGATCCTGGGGATCAACACCGACCGGGTGATTTCCTACGTGTTCATCATCGGTGCAGCGATGGCGGCCCTGGCCGGCGTGCTGATTACCATGAACTACGGCACGTTCGACTTCTACGCAGGCTTCATCATCGGGATCAAAGCGTTCACTGCCGCAGTACTCGGCGGGATCGGTTCGCTGCCGGGCGCCATGCTTGGCGGGATTATTCTGGGGATCTCCGAATCACTGTTCTCAGGTTTGGTGAACTCGGACTACAAAGACGTTTTCAGCTTCTCGCTGCTCGTTCTTGTTCTGGTCTTTCGGCCTCAAGGCCTGCTCGGCCGTCCTCTTGTGTCGAAGGTGTAAGCGATGTCTTCAACCACTAAAAAAACCATTGATCTCAAAAAAAGCCTGGTTGACGCGATTCTTGCGGGCCTTGTGGCCCTGATTGTGTTCGGCCCGATTGTCGGCGTGGTCCTCGACGGCTACGACTTCAACCTGGAAACGACCCGGGTGGCTTGGATTGTCGCCATCGTCATGGCCGGCCGCTTCGCCTTGAGCCTGTTCTTGCAAACCCCCAAGGGTCTGAAAATTCTTGAAGGCTTTGAAAGCACCAGCTCCGGGGTGCATGTTCTGCCGCCCGATTATAAAACCCGGTTGCGCTGGATCATCCCACTGGTGATCGTCATCGCCGTGGTGTTCCCGTTTTTCTCCAACTCGTACCTGCTGGGTGTGGTCATCCTCGGGCTGATCTATGTATTGCTGGGCCTGGGGCTGAACATCGTGGTCGGCCTGGCCGGCCTGCTCGACCTCGGCTACGTGGCGTTCTACGCCATCGGTGCCTATGGGCTCGCACTCGGTTATCAATACCTGGGGCTGGGTTTCTGGACGGTGCTGCCACTGGCGGCGATCACGGCGGGGCTGGCCGGTTGCATCCTCGGTTTTCCGGTGCTGCGTCTGCACGGCGACTACCTGGCGATCGTGACCCTGGGTTTCGGTGAAATCATCCGGTTGATCCTCAATAACTGGCTGTCCCTGACCGGCGGCCCGAATGGCATGGCCGCTCCGTTGCCAACGTTTTTCGGCATCGAATTCGGTAAAAGGGCGAAAGAGGGCGGGGTGCCGTTCCATGAGTACTTTGGCATCGCCTATAACCCGGACGTGAAGTACTACTTTATCTACGCGGTGTTGTTCCTGGTGGTATTGCTCGTATTGCATGTCAAGCACCGCTTGACTCGCATGCCGGTCGGTCGCGCCTGGGAGGCCTTGCGTGAAGATGAAATCGCTTGCCGCTCCATGGGCCTGAACCACGTACTGGTCAAGCTTTCGGCGTTCACCATCGGTGCATCGACGGCCGGTCTGGCCGGTGTGTTTTTCGCCACCTATCAAGGCTTCGTCAACCCGACCTCGTTCACCTTCTTCGAATCGGCATTGATCCTCGCCATCGTGGTACTCGGCGGTATGGGCTCGACCATCGGCGTGGTGATTGCGGCATTCGTGCTGACCGTCGCCCCGGAACTGCTGCGTGGCTTCGCGGAATATCGCGTGCTGCTGTTCGGCATCCTGATGGTGTTGATGATGATCTGGCGACCGCGCGGCCTGATTCGGGTCAGCCGTACCGGTGTGACCCCGCGCAAAGGAGTAGCGCCATGAGCGAAGTCGTACTCTCGGTAGAGAAGCTGATGATGCACTTCGGCGGCATCAAGGCGTTGAACGATGTCAGTCTGAAGGTCAAGCGCAACTCGATCTTCGCCCTGATCGGCCCCAATGGCGCCGGCAAGACCACCGTGTTCAACTGCCTGACCGGGTTCTACAAGGCCTCGGGCGGCAAGATCGAACTCAACGTGCGTGGTGAGCAAACCAACGTTATCAAGCTGTTGGGCGAATCGTTCAAACCAACCGATTTCGTCTCGCCGAAATCCTTTGTCAGTCGGATGTACTACAAGATGTTCGGCGGAACCCACCTGGTGAATCGTGCCGGCCTGGCGAGGACGTTCCAGAACATTCGCCTGTTCAAGGAAATGTCGGTGCTGGAAAACCTGCTGGTGGCCCAACACATGTGGATCAACCGCAGCATGCTGGCCGGGATCCTCAACACCAAGGGTTATCGCAAAGCCGAAAGCGATGCGCTGGACCACGCGTTCTACTGGCTGGAGGTGGTGGACCTGGTGGATTGCGCCAACCGTCTGGCCGGTGAACTGTCCTACGGCCAGCAACGTCGTCTGGAAATTGCCCGGGCCATGTGCACCCGGCCGCAGATCATTTGCCTCGACGAACCGGCCGCCGGCCTCAACCCTCAGGAAACCGAAGCGCTGAGCGCGATGATCCGGCTGCTGCGCGACGAGCACGATCTGACCGTGGTGCTGATCGAACACGACATGGGCATGGTAATGAGCATTTCCGACCACATCGTGGTGCTGGACCACGGCATCGTCATCGCCGAGGGCGGCCCTGACGCGATTCGTAACGATCCGAAAGTGATTGCGGCCTACCTGGGCGCCGATGAAGAGGAAGTGGTGCTATGAGCCAACCCATCCTCGAACTGAAGGAACTGGACGTGTTTTACGGGCCGATCCAGGCCCTGAAAAAAGTCTCGCTGCACATCAATGAAGGTGAAACGGTCAGCCTGATCGGTTCCAACGGCGCCGGTAAATCGACCCTGTTGATGTCGATCTTTGGCCAGCCACGGGCGGCTGACGGGCAGATCATTTATCAGGGTGTGAATATCACTCAAAAGTCGTCCCACTACATCGCGTCCCACGGCATCGCTCAATCGCCGGAAGGCCGGCGGGTGTTCCCCGACATGACTGTCGAGGAAAACCTGCTGATGGGCACCATCCCTATCGGTGACAAGTACGCCAAGGAAGACATGCAACGTATGTTTGAGTTGTTCCCGCGACTCGAAGAGCGGCGCAACCAGCGGGCGATGACCATGTCCGGCGGCGAGCAGCAAATGCTCGCCATCGCCCGTGCGTTGATGAGCCGGCCGAAACTGCTGTTGCTTGACGAGCCGAGCCTGGGCCTGGCACCGATTGTGGTGAAACAGATCTTCGCGACCCTGCGGGAACTGGCCAAGACCGGCATGACCATCTTCCTGGTAGAGCAGAACGCCAACCACGCCCTCAAACTGTCGGACCGGGCGTACGTGATGGTCAACGGCGAAATCCGCCTCACGGGCACCGGCAAGGAGCTGCTGGTTAACGAGGAAGTGCGTAACGCCTATCTCGGCGGCCACTAAACGGCTGAGCACATAAAAAACGCCCTGGCGCATTCACGTCAGGGCGTTTTTTTATGTCGGTCATAAAGATTTTTGAAATTGTGGAAAACAATATTCACAAGCTCTCAAACCGCGACATAAAGCCGCTGCAAATAGTTGTTTTGTCACGGTTTTGACTTGTCCCCGTTTGCTGTGGAACTGGCTGTGAATAACGTGGGAGTAGCTGGCTGAAAGCCTTTGAAACCGTGGCTTGCAGAGATGTGGTTGTTTTTTGATCAGGCGTTTTTGCAAGACTGCGAGCGGGCTTTGTCAACCTTTTTGTTGGTGACGAAAACGGACCGAAATGGAGTGCGGCGGCCTGTGGATAAGTCTGTGGTTAAACTCTGGAAAGACTCGGCTGAAGGCCGTAGTTACTGGCTTGGCGCCATCGTCGGTATGACCGGTCAATCGTGCAAAATGCCACGGGCTACACAGCCGGCGTTCCAGGGTCAAGCAAAAAAATTTCCAATTTGCCCGCAAAGCCTTGTGTGCAGCGGCTTGCAGCATTTCCACTTGCCCCCGGAAACTGTGGACCGGCCTGTGGATAAGGTGCGCGTACATAGCTGAAAGCCACGGATGGCAAGGCTTGGCAACGTTTGATCGTTTTTTGTACAGCTTCTGCGGTAGTTGCCGCTGTGGGCAAGGCCGGGCATGCTGCCTGCTGATTTTCTATTCCAGTGGCTGCCGATCAGCCGAAGCAAGGAGAACACGATGTCCAACACCCTGTTTATTACCGGCGCGACCTCCGGTTTTGGTGAAGCCTGCGCCCGTCGTTTTGCCGAAGCCGGCTGGAAACTGGTGCTGACCGGCCGTCGTGAAGAGCGCCTCAATGCGCTGTGCGCCGAGTTGTCGAAGCAGACCGAGGTCCATGGCCTGGTGCTCGATGTGCGTGATCGCAAGGCCATGGAAGAGGCGATTGCCAGCCTGCCGCCGTCTTTCGCCAAACTGCGCGGGCTGATCAACAATGCGGGGCTGGCGCTGGGGGCTGACCCGGCGCCCAAGTGTGACCTCGACGATTGGGACACCATGGTCGACACCAACATCAAAGGCCTGATGTACAGCACTCGTCTGTTGTTACCGCGTCTGATTGCTCACGGTCGTGGCGCCGGCATCGTCAACCTCGGCTCCATCGCCGGCAACTACCCGTACCCGGGCAGCCATGTGTATGGCGCGAGCAAGGCATTCGTTAAACAATTCTCCCTGAACCTGCGCTGCGACCTGCAAGGTACGGGCGTGCGGGTCAGCAATATCGAGCCGGGCCTGTGCGAAAGCGAGTTCTCACTGGTGCGTTTCGCCGGTGACCAGGAACGTTACAACGCGACCTACGCCGGTGCCGAGCCGATCCAGCCGCAAGACATCGCCGATACCATTTTCTGGGTGCTCAACGCGCCGGCGCACATCAACATCAACAGCCTGGAACTGATGCCGGTGAGCCAGACGTGGAGTGGGTTTGCAATTGAGCGTAAGGCTGGCGAGGTTTAAGTTCGCCAATCGGCCTGTCGCGAGCTTGCTCGCGATAGCGATCCATCAATCAGCGAAGATAGTCGGCTAATCCGCGGTAGCAGGTGGCCAAGTGATAAGGCGTGGTCGATGGCATGTCCCGGCGTGTCACGTCACCGTTCTCGTCCCGGCACTCATACCAGCCCCCTGCATGCAGAGAACGCTGCTGCAACGCCTGCAATTGGCGCAGCACCGCGGCCTCGCTGTCTGGCCGCAAGGTCAGGGCACGCAGGTATTCCGCCTGAGCCCAGATTCGCTGCGTAGCATCCCGAGGTGGGCCGTTCGGTTCCAGGTCAAGCATGGCCCGCACAGCACCGGTCTGTTGATCGACACCCAGCTGTTCGGTGAATGCAAAGGCGCGTTCCAGAGAAGCGTGGAGTGTCGAACCGCGCAGCAACGAAGACGACTCCAGCAAAAAGTACCATTCGAACTGATGCCCAGGTTCAAACCAGTTATCCACAGCTGCCAGCGGTTTTTCCATCAACACACCGTGTTGCGGGTCGATAAAACGCTTCTGCATCGCTGTGCATAACTCGATGAGCGCGTCTTGCACGGCGACGTCTTTGCTCACCGACAGCGTGGCGAGGAAGGCTTCGGCCAAGTGCATCAGGGGATTTTGCAGCGGGCCTGATTTGAGCGAAGACCAGTCACGGTCGAGGCTGGCTTCGTACAAGCCGTCGCCTGTGGCGAAGCGCTGCGCGAGCACTTTCAGTACGGCGTTGAGCACCGATTCCACCAGCGGTTCGCGAACCTTGTCCCAATAATGCGCGCAGGCGAACAGGATGAACGCGTGGGTGTAGAGGTCTTTGCGCTGATCCAGTGGCGCGCCCTGTGGGTCGACGCTGTAGAACCAGCCGCCATGCTCGGCATCGTGGAAATGCTGCTGCAAGGAACGGAACAGCGCTGCGGCGCGCTCTTCGGCGGCCGGTACCTGGCCGATCAGGCTGGAAAACAGGTAAAGCTGCCGCGCGCAGGCCATGGCCCGGTAGCGTTGGGGCGGCAGCGGTTGGTGCTCGGCGTCCAGCGCTTCATAGGGCAGCGCCATGTCGGCATTCCAGCCGGGCCCTTGCCAGAGCGGCACGATCACGTCCTGGAAGTGCTGTTGCACCGAAGCAAACAGAGCGGTCAATTCAGGCTGGGAGGCAGAGCGGGAAACAGGCGGCATTGGCTGGCGTCGTCACGGCAGGGTTGATTGCGCGACATGTTAGCAGAGTGAGCGCGCCGGGCTGCATTCCCACGCAGAGCCGCGGAACGTGGGAACGATCCTGGCTGACTTAGCCCGCCAACAACCACACGCCAGTCGCCGCCGAAGCCGCACCCGCCAGTCGAACCAACGGCGCCGCCGCTTGCGGCAACCCTCGCACTACGGCGTAACCCAATCCATGCAACGCCGCCGTCGCCGCTACAAAACCCGCCGCATACGCCCAGGGGCTGGACAGCTGCGGCACCTCCAGCCCGTGCGCCACCCCATGGAACAGCGCAAACAAAGCGGTTGCCGCAACGGCGAGGCCCAGTGGCGGTCGCACGGCCAAAGCCACCGCCAGACCCAGCGCCAGCACCGACGCCGCAATCGCGCTCTCCAGCGCCGGCAGGTTCAGCCCTTCAAACCCCAGCAATCCACCGATCAGCATGATGCCGACGAATGTGCACGGCAGCGCCCAGCGTGCAGCGCCTTTGTGCTGCGCCGCCCACAAACCGACCGCAACCATTGCCAGCAAGTGATCGAGTCCACCGACCGGGTGGCTGATGCCGGCGATCAAACCGTTGTCGCCATGCCCCGGGTGAGCGAAGGCAATGGACGGGGCCAGCAGCAGGGTCATGGCGCCCAGAATGCGTTTAAGTGTCATGGATAAGCTTCCTTGTTGATAAAAGTTGATCGTGTTCACGCCGCTGTCAGCAGGCCCTGGCGTTCAATGAACGCGATGATTTGTTCCAGGCCGAGTCCGGTTTTCTGGTTGCTGAAAACGAACGGCTTGCCGTTGCGCATGCGCCGGGTGTCGCTGTCCATCAGTTCCAGGGATGCACCCACCAGTGGCGCGAGGTCGATTTTGTTGATCACCAGCAAATCCGATTTGCAAATCCCCGGCCCACCCTTGCGCGGCAGCTTGTCGCCGGCCGAGACGTCGATCACGTAAATGGTCAGGTCGGACAGTTCCGGGCTGAAGGTGGCAGACAGGTTGTCGCCACCGGACTCCACGAGAATCAGGTCCAGCCCCGGAAAGCGGCGGTTCAGTTGGTCCACGGCCTCGAGGTTGATCGAGGCGTCTTCGCGAATTGCTGTGTGCGGGCAACCGCCGGTTTCCACCCCGATGATCCGCTCCGGCGCCAGGGCTTCGTTGCGCACCAGAAAGTCGGCGTCTTCGCGGGTATAGATGTCATTGGTGACCACTGCCAGGTTGTAGCGGTCGCGCAGAGCCAGGCACAGAGCCAGAGTCAGAGCGGTTTTGCCGGAACCGACCGGACCGCCGATGCCGACGCGCAGAGGTTGTGTGTTCATGTGATTCTCCAAATTAAAAGGCCCTAGGAACGGAACAGGCGGCTGTACTGACGCTCATGGGCCATGCACGCCAAGGACAGGCCGAAAGCAGTGCTGCCATAGTGTTCGGGGTTGATTCGGGTAGCGTTCTGCTGAGCCTCCTGCAGCAGCGGCAGCAGTTTGCTGGTCAGGCGTTGCGCGGCTTGCTGACCCAGCGGCAGGGTTTTCATCAGCACCGCCAGTTGGTTTTCCAGCCAACTCCAGAGCCACGCCGCCAGGGCGTCCTGCGGGCTGATACTCCAGGCGCGAGCGGCCAGCGCCCAGCCCAGGGCCAGGTGCGGCTCGGGACGTTGTTCAAGAAAGGCGCGGGCCGGCGCATCAAGCTCAGGCAAACCGTTGAGCAGTTGCTGCAACGAATAACCCATCTGCCGACTTTCCTGATGCAACTCGCGGGTTTCCCGGCTGGCGCGATGTTCTTCGCAGCGTTGCAGCAGTTCGGCCCAGTTTTCTTCTGCCGCTGCCACACAATGGGCGAGCAGCAATGGCGCTTCGAAACGAGCAAGGTTCAGCAGCAACTGATCACTAATCCAGCGCCGGGCGCTATTGGAGTCGTTGACGCGGCCGGTATCCACAGCCATTTCCAGACCTTGGGAATAGCTGTAACCGCCTATCGGCAACTGCGGACTGGCCAGGCGCAATAGCGCCCAGGCTGGGTTCATAGCCGCACGCCGAACTGGTGCAGTTTCGGCGGGTAGTTAAAGTCTTCGTCGCCGTGACGCGAATGGTGGTGGCCACCGCCGTAGGCGCCGTGTTCCGGCTGGAACGGCGCTTCGATGTGCTCGACCTTGGCATCAAGCTGTTCGAGCATGGCTTTAAGTACGTAGTCGTCGAGCAGGCGCAACCAGCCATCGCCAACTTGCAGGGCGACGTGGCGGTTGCCGAGGTGATAGGCGGCGCGAGTCAGCTCGAAAGCATTGGCGCAAATGACGTGCAGCAGTTGCTCGGCCCGGGCGCAGATGCGGACGATGCGTCCGTCTTCGGCTTGCAGGCACTCGCCGTCATACAGTGGTGGCTGACCGCGCTCCAAAAACAACCCGACGTCTTCACCCTCGGCACTGAAACAGCGCAAACGGCTTTTGCTTCGGGCTTCAAAGGTCAGGTGCAACTCGGCGGCCCAGACGGGTTGAGGGTCGATTCTGCGATGAATCACCAGCATCGGAAGGCTTCCAGCAATGGACAATGCTTAGGCTAGAGCAAGGGGCTTGCCAATCGGGTGATACGTAGGAAATGCCTGACGGAATGGAGGTGGATGATTCAGGAAGTTGCGGGCTTTGGCTGGGATTGGTGCGTGCGGGGAGGGTTGTGCGCAAAGTTGGTGCGCAGGCGGTGCTCCAGATCGTTCCCACGCTGCGTGGGAACGATCATCAGTGGCTACTCAGTGCTGCCGAGTCCCTGCCAATGTTTCAGGCCGATAAAGATAAAGCGCAACTGCTGGGTGATTTTCGCCTGCGGCGTCAGATGCTCGGGCAATGCCTGCGCCGGCGGATCAATGATGTCCGGCAAGGTCGCGAACACGCTTTTAACAATCAGATCAGCCATGACACTCAGGCCGGCAATCTCCAGGTGTTGCAGTTTCGGCATCAAGGACAAGTCGGCCGCCAGATCCGAACTGATGTTTTCACGCAAACGGCCGATGGCCAGCCGTACCGGCAGCGAGCCGCCGTACTGCTCGCGAGCGAGAAACAGGAACTGCGAGCGATTGGCCGTGACCACGTCGAGAAAGATCCGCACCGAGGCATCAATGATGCCGCCCATGACGAACTCGTTGTGGCGCACCAGGCGAATGGTTTCGCGAAAGGTCTGACCGACTTCACTCACCAGCACCAGGCCCAGTTCATCCATGTCGGCGAAATGCCGGTAGAAACCGGTGGGCACGATCCCGGCGGTTCTGGCGACTTCGCGCAGGCTCAGGCTGCCGAATCCTCGGCCGCATTCCATCAAGTGGCGGGCAGCGTCCATCAGGGCGTTGCGGGTCTGTTGTTTCTGTTCGGCGCGGGGCAGCATCGCAAGGGTGTTTTCTGGATAAGACAGCGGCGCACTCTAGCAAATCGGCTTTGCCGGCGTCGAACGACTATCGGGGGATCAAGCGGGGAAGTGATGCCTCTATAACGTCAAAAGCCCAATCCGCAGATTGGGCTTTTTTCAGGGCCACCATGGGCTCAGCTCAAAGCGCTGTTGCGTTCGATGACACGGTCACCACCACCTTCTGCCAGGGTTTGGCCTTGTGGCGTGCGGTCGGAACCGTCAGATGCCAGAGTTTGACCTTGTGGCGTGCGGTCGGAACCGTCAGCTGCCAGGGTTTGACCTTGTGGCGTGCGGTCGGAACCGTCAGCGGCCAGGGTTTGACCTTGTGGTGTGCGGTCGGAACCGTCAGCGGCCAGGGTTTGACCTTGTGGCGTGCGGTCGGAACCGTCAGCCGCCAGAGTTTGGCCTTGTGGCGTGCGGTCCGAGCCATCCTGGGTGATCAAGCCTTTTTCTTTCAGGCGATCATTGCCACCTTCGGCGACGGTTTGGCTGAACACCGAGTGGGCGGATTTGACTTGTGGGGTCGTCTGTTCAGCAGCTGGCAGGGCGAAAGCAGTGCTGGCCAGCATCGAGAGGGTGAGACTAAGCAGTAATTGGCGTTTCATGATGAGGTGCTCCGTAGGAGGGCGGTAAAGTGGGTACGAGGGCAATGCTACTCTCGATAAATCGATATAAAAGTTCATAAACGCAATGGTAATAATCAACGGAATTGATTGTTCCGTGAAACAGCTCTAAATCGGGCGTTTCCGGCGGATGTTTTTGCGCCGTGATGGGTATTTTCGACTCACTTGCGCTTTGTGAAAGTGCGGGTCCGGTAACGCCGGATTGAGGGTGCATCCTGTCGCCGGCCGATTATTTGAGCGTTAAGAGGTATTTCGGTTAAACCTGCGCGCCATTTCCCAGTCCTAGACTCCATGGCAGGCCGGTTCTGGCCTAACGTTTCAAACGTGCGTCGCAGTCAGGGCGCTCAGTCGTATCAGGAGCCCTGTGCAATGACGCGCACTCGTAAAGTTCTTACCTGGACCCTCGCCAGCCTTGCTGTCCTGCTGACCGTGCTGGTTCTGATCATCGTGTTCTTCGATTGGAACCGGCTCAAACCACCGCTGAATGCCAAAGTTTCCGAAGAACTGCACCGCCCATTCGCCATCAACGGCAACCTTGCTGTGGTCTGGCAGCGTGAACCCGACGAGGGCGGCTGGCGCGCGTGGGTGCCGTGGCCGCATGTTGTGGCGCAGGACTTGAGCCTGGGCAACCCGGACTGGTCGAAGAAGCCGCAGATGGTCACCCTCAAGCGCGTCGAGTTGCGCCTTTCGCCCCTGGCCTTGCTGGCGCAGCGCGTGGTGATTCCGCGCATCGACCTCACCGAACCGAATGCCGACCTCCAACGCTTGGCCGACGGCCGTGCAAACTGGACCTTCAAGTTCGCCCCCGAAGACCCGAATGCCGAGCCTTCAAACTGGGTGGTGGACATCGGTGCGATCGGCTTCGACAAAGGCCACGTCACCCTCGACGACCAGAACCTGAAGACGCAGCTTGAGTTGATCATCGACCCGCTGGGCAAACCGATTCCGTTCAGCGACATCGTCGGTGACAACGCGGCGAAAACCGCGTCGGAGAAGGGCGCTGCGCCGCAGGATTATGCGTTTGCGCTGAAGGTCAAAGGCCAATACCACGGCCAGAAACTCGCGGGGGAAGGCAAGATCGGCGGCTTGCTGGCGTTGCAGGACGCGGCTAGACCGTTCCCGCTTCAAGCAAAAGTGAAAATCGCCGACACCCGTGTCGAACTGGCCGGCACCCTCACCGATCCACTGAACCTCGGCGCCCTGGACTTGCGCCTGAAACTGGCCGGCACCAGCCTGGGCAATCTCTATCCGCTGACCGGCGTAACGCTGCCGGATACACCGCCGTACGAGACTGACGGGCACTTGATCGCCAAGCTGCATGAAGTGGACGGTGCCGTGTTCCGTTACGACGAATTCAACGGCAAGATCGGTCAGAGCGATGTCCATGGCAGCCTGGCTTATGTCGCCACTCAGCCGCGCCCGAAGCTGAGCGGTTCGCTGGTTTCCAATCAACTGCTGTTTGCCGACCTCGCTCCGCTGATCGGTGCCGATTCCAACACCCAACAAAAGGCCCGTGGCGGCGAAAGCAAGCAGCCGGCGGACAAGGTATTGCCGGTCGAAGAGTTTAAAACCGAGCGCTGGCACGATATGGACGCTGACGTCGAGTTCACTGGCAAGCGCATCGTCCATAACGAAAAACTGCCGCTCAAGGATCTCTACACCCACGTGATACTCACTGACGGCGTGCTCAGCCTTGAACCCCTGCGCTTCGGCGTGGCCGGTGGCAATCTGGATGCTCAAATTCGCCTCAATGGCCGAACCGAACCGTTGGAAGGCCGGGCCAAACTCACCGCACGCAAATTCAAGCTCCAGCAGTTGTTCCCGACCTTTGAGCCGATGAAAACCAGTTTCGGCGAGCTCAATGGTGATGCCGACATCACTGGCCGTGGCAACTCGGTGGCCAAGCTGCTGGGCAGCGCCAATGGCGATCTGAAAATGCTGATCAACGACGGCGCCATCAGCCGCGAGTTGATGGAGCTTGCCGGGCTCAACGTCGGCAACTATGTGATCGGCAGGATCTTTGGCGACAAGGAAGTGAAGATCAACTGCGCCGCTGCTGATTTCGACATCAAGACCGGGCTGGCGACCACGCGTCTGTTCGTCTTCGATACCGAAAACGCGATCATCTACATCGATGGCACGGCCAACATGGCGACGGAACAACTGGACCTGACCATCACCCCGGAATCCAAGGGCTGGCGATTGATTTCGCTGCGTTCGCCGTTGTATGTGCGGGGCAAGTTCATCAAACCTGATGCGGGTGTGAAGGCGGTTCCGCTGATTTTGCGTGGGGCGGGAATGGTGGCGTTGGGCGTGATTGCGGCGCCGGCGGCAGGGTTGCTGGCGCTGGTGGCGCCGAGCGGTGGCGAACCGAATCAGTGCGCGCCGTTGCTGCAGCAGATGAAGGCTGGCAAGGCGCCAGTCACCGTCAAACCCACCCAGTAGTTCGTTGGTACCAACGCCCTGTTAAATTGAGGCTGCCGGAGGCCGCGATCTTGGCATTAGTCCTGATAGCGCTGCTTCTTCCTGCAACCATGCAAAAAACGCCCGCACCGGCGGATGCCGTTCACGTCCTGGCACGCAGAGGGCGCTGTATCCGGCACCATTGACCTGGATTTCGCCCCTATACGCCACCAGCAAACCATTGGCCACGCTCTCGGACACCAGAATATTGCTCGCCAGCACCACGCCTTGCCCGGCAATCGCCGCTTGCAGGGCGTAATGCTCTTCGTCGTACTCACGAACCGCGGGTTGCCCCGCAAGCCAGTTCTCGCCGGATTGTGCGCACCAGGTCTCCCAGCCGTGGGCGTACAGTTTGGAGTTATGCCAGTGCACGCTGATCAGCGTCGGCGCTCGGCTGGCGGCCAGGGCGACTTGCTCGGGCGAACCATAGACACCGAAGGATTCGTCGAACAGACACAGGCCATAAAGGTTCGGGTAATCGCCGAGGCTATAGCGCAGGACCAGATCGACGCTGGCGTCCTGATGCAAATCGATGACTTCGCAATGGGTATCGAGCCGCAAGCTGATGTTCGGGTGTCGGGCGTAGAACCGGCCCAACCGCGGCACCAGCCACAACGCTGCGAAAGCGGCGGTGGTGGAGATCGTCAGGCTCGCGCCGCTGCGTTGCGGGCGCAAGGTATCGACACTTTGTGCCACTTCAAGTAACGCACCGTGCACGCTGCGGAACAGCCGTTCACCGCAGTCCGTCAGTCGAACTTGCCGTGGCAGTCGTTCGAACAACGGCACACCGAGCCAAGTCTCCAGGGAACGAATCTGATGGGAAACGGCTGTCGGCGTCACCGAGAGTTCTTCGGCGGCTGCCTTGAAGCTCAACAGGCGCGAGGCGGATTCAAAGGCGCGCAGGGCGGTCAGCGGCAGCGAGGCAAACATTGAAACTCCATGGATGAAACCAATTCATCCAGACTGATTTTTGCTCATTTGAAGAGGGGCGGCTACGCGCTTCAAGCTGCAAGCCACAAGCAGGTTGAGTTTAGCCCTACAGGAGATTCAGATGAGCACAATTCTTGCCGTACATGCCAGCCCCCGTGGCGACCGCTCTCACTCCCGGCGCTTGGCCGAGGTGTTTCTTTCAGCCTGGCAGGCGGCCAATCCTCAGTCGCCGCTGACCCGTCGCGAAGTCGGTCGGGCGTTGATTCCTCCGGTCAACGAGGCTTTTGTAGCCGCCGCGTTTTACCCCGAACCCGAGGCGCGACCGCTGTCGATGCAGGCTGACCTGGCGTTCAGCGATGAACTGGTGGGCGAGTTACTCGGTCACGATTTACTGGTGATTTCCACGCCGATGCACAATTTCAGCGTGCCCAGCGGCCTCAAGGCCTGGATCGATCAGATTGTGCGGTTGGGGTTGACCTTCAATCACACCCTGGACAATGGCGTTGCTCAATACGAGCCGCTGGTGCAGGGCAAGAAGGCGTTGATTGTCACCAGTCGCGGCGGGTTAGGTTTCGGGCCCGGTGGAGAGCTTGAGGCGATGAATCATGCCGATCCGTTGTTGCGAACGGCATTGGGATTCATCGGCATCACCGACATCACGGTCGTGGCCGCCGAAGGTGAAGAATCCGAGGCGCGCACCTTCCAGACTTCCGCCGCCGAGGCCGAGCAGCGTTTGCGGGCACTGGCCACGGCGTTCTAGATGGCCTGGCTGTTTTTACTGATCGCCGCCGGCTTGGTGTCGGTCGGATTGATCGTGGCGGGGGTGGTGGGGCTGAAGTAGGGCGGGATGTCATAGACTGGTCTTCGAGTTGTCATCTTCGATGCCGATGCTTGGCTGATAGCTTGCTTTTAGCCTGTCGTCATCTCACTGATCACCAGGACGTTCGCCCATGTCGCAAGGTTCCGCCACGCGTTATCCGTTGGTGTTGGTCCCGGGAATGCTCGGGTTTGTCCGTCTGCTGATTTATCCGTATTGGTACGGGATTATCTCGGCGTTGCGCCGGGGTGGGGCCACTGTGTTTGCGGTGCAGGTCTCGCCGCTCAATTCCAGCGAAATGCGTGGTGAGCAGTTGCTGGCGCGGATCGAGGAGATACTGCGGGAAACCGGGGCCGAGAAGGTCAACCTGATCGGCCATAGTCAGGGCTCGCTCACCGCCCGCTACGCCGCCGCCAAGCATCCGGAACTGGTGGCGTCGGTGACGTCGGTAGCAGGGCCCAATCACGGCTCGGAGCTGGCGGATTACCTGCACAAACACTATCCGGAAGACAGCGCCAAGGGGCGCTTGCTCAGCGTTTTACTGCGGTGGATCGGTGCGTTGATGAGCCTGCTGGAAACCGGTTATCGCGGGCCGAAATTGCCGGTGGATATCCATGCCTCCCATCATTCACTGACGACGGAAGGCGTGGCGCTGTTCAACCGGCGTTATCCACAGGGCTTGCCTGAAACCTGGGGCGGACATGGCCCGGAAGAGGTCAATGGCGTGCGGTATTACTCATGGTCCGGGACCTTGCAGCCGGGCAAGACCGATCGCGGGCGAAATCTGTTTGATGGGACCAACCGCAGTTGTCGGTTGTTTGCCCGAACCTTCGTTCGAGAAGTCGGGCATTGCGACGGGATGGTCGGGCGTTATAGCTCGCATCTGGGGACAGTGATCGGCGATGAGTATCCGATGGATCACTTCGACATCGTCAATCAGTCGTTGGGTTTGGTGGGCAAGGGCGCGGAGCCGGTCCGGTTGTTTGTCGAACATGCTGCCCGATTGAAAGCTGCCGGAGTTTAGACCGCGTTCCGAGGGGGTGTCAGATCAAACGACGCAAGTCTTACGGCCCAATACCGTGGTCCAGCGCTCCGACAAAATCACCCCACCCAACGTCAACATCCCGCCCACCAAGTGATACATCGCCAACTGCTCATGCAGCACCACCGCCGCAATCAGCGCCGTAATCAGCGGCAGCAAATTGAAAAACAACGTGGTTCGGCTCGGCCCCAGGCGGATCACAGCCTGCATCCACGCCAATGGCGCAAGCATCGAGGCCAGCAGGCAGGCGTAAAGCACCAGCGGAATGTTCTGCAGTGTCGGGCCGATCTTCGGTGAGGCGAGAAACAGCGGCAACAGCACCACCACCGCCACCCATACCTGTAAATACAGCAACACCAGCGGCGGCAAACGCAGCTGCCATTTTTTTAGCAGCGTGCTGTAAATCGCGTAGGCCAGGGTGGCGATCAGCATCATCGCGTCACCCAGGTTCACCCCGTGTTCGAGCAGTGCACCAAGGCTGCCGGATGAGACAACCACCAAAACCCCCGCGAGCGACAGCACCGCCCCGACCAGGGCCCCGATGGTCAGGCGCTGGCCGAGGCTAATGATCGCCATGGCCAGCGACATCAGTGGCATCAGCGACAGGATGATGCCCATGTTAGTGGCCGAGGTCAGGCTCGCAGCGAAGTACGCCAGGCTTTGGTAAACAGCCATGCCGAGCACACCGAGCACAAAGATCTTGCCCAGGTTCGGGCGGATCGCTGGCCAGTGGGCGATCACCGGTTTGAGCATGAAGGGGGTGAACAGCAGTCCGGCAAGCAGCCAGCGATAAAAACCGATCTCGGCAGGGAAAATCGCCCCGGCCGACATCTTGGTAATCACGGTGTTGCCAGCCCAAATGAAAATGGCCAGCAGGGGATAAGCGTATTGCATCAGAGAAAACCAGAACGTTAATGAAGAGTGATTATCGCCTGTCTGGATACAAGCCTATACTTCAATCCAGACAACCTGCTCCTGATGACGGACAGCATGAACAGTAAACACATCGATCTGCTCGATTTCAGCGAACTGCCTGCCCCGGTGTACTTCCGTTATGCCGACTTTGATGCCCATCGTTATGCCTCGGCGCACCGTCATCCATGGGGCACGCTGGAGTATTCGGCCCACGGCGTATTGCACATGGAAATCGGCGGCCGCCGCTTTATGTCGCCGCCGCAATATGCGGTCTGGGTGCCGCCGCAGACCGAGCACAGCTTCTACAGCCATCAGCCGATCAACTATCGCGCGGTCTGCCTGGCTCCGACGATGTGCCACGACCTGCCACAACAGGCTTGCACCCTGGCCATCAGCGACATCCTCAAAGCGATCCTCAAAGACTTCGCCGCCCGGGATGTGAAGATTGCGCAGTACGACGCCGACAAACGCCTCGCTCAGGTGTTGGTGGATCAACTGCAACAGGCACCGGTGCATGAGTGTTACTTGCCCTACGCTAGCAGCCCCGGCCTGCTCGGGATTCTGGACGCCTTGCAGGCCGAGCCCGGTGATAACCGGTCCTTGGCGGAGTGGGCCGCGCAGATCCATGTCAGCGAACGCACCCTGGCGCGGCGGTTCGTGCGTGAGTTGGGCATGAGTTTTGGTGAGTGGCGCCAGCGGTTGCGGTTTCTGGCCGCGATCGACGCGCTGGACAGCCAGCGCAGCATTCAGGAAATCGCCTTCGATATGGGTTACAGCACCGGCTCAGCGTTTATTGCGATGTTTCAACGCCAGGCCGAGTGCACGCCGGAACAGTATCGACGCAGTCACCTTCAGACCCGGAGGGTGTAACAGGTGTTGTCTACACTCCAGAGCGAGGCCGTGCTTGTCGGTGCGGCAACAAGGAGAAAACTCCATGAAGATGTTACGTGTCCCTTTGTTGATGATCGGTTTGCTGCTTTGCGCTCAGGGCTTTGCCGCCACCGAGCAACAGAACAAGATGACCACTTGCAATGCTGACGCTACCGCGAAAACCCTCAAGGGAGACGAACGCAAAAACTTCATGAGCACGTGCCTTAAAGCTGCACCCGCCGCCGATGCCGCCAAACCCCTGACGCCTCAGCAACAGAAAATGAAAACCTGCAACGCCGATGCCGCCACTCAAGCGCTCAAGGGCGATGCGCGCAAAACCTTCATGAGCGGTTGCCTGAAGAAAAAATAATCGAGCGTTTACGGGGCGAAGGCATCCGCTCGCTTCGCCGCCGGAACGCTGGCAGACTGCCAACCCTTTTACGCCGTTCGTTTTGAGGCAGTATGCCAACGTTTTCTCAACGTCAAGTCTTGCAACTCATCAGTTGGGTCGTCATTTTCGGCGGTTTGTTGCTGGTGATACCGCTGCGGTTGTTGCCCAGTCTGCTGGCCGGGCTGCTGGTGTTCGAACTGGTCAACATGCTCACTCCGCAATTGCAGCGGCTGATCGAAGGTCGGCGTGCGCGCTGGCTGGCGGTGGCGTTACTGGGAACGCTAGTGGTCAGTGTGTTGACGCTGATCTTTGCCGGTGCCTTCAGCTTTCTGCTGCATGAAGCGGAAAACCCCGGCGCCTCTCTCGACAAATTCATGGGTGTGGTTGATCGGGCGCGTGGACAACTGCCGCCGTTCATCGACGCCTATCTGCCTGCCAGCGCCGCCGAGTTTCGCGTGGCGATTGGCGAGTGGATGAGCAAGCACCTCAGCGACTTGCAGCTGGTGGGGAAGGACGTGGCGCACATGTTTGTGACGCTGTTGATCGGCATGGTGCTGGGGGCAATCATTGCCTTGCAGCGCGTGCCGGACGTGACCAAGCGCAAGCCATTGGCCGCCGCGCTGTTCGACCGCTTGCACCTGCTGGTCCAGGCGTTTCGCAACATCGTGTTCGCCCAGATCAAGATTTCCCTGCTCAACACCTTCTTCACCGGGATTTTCCTAGCGGTGGTCCTGCCGATGTTCGGGGTCACGCTGCCGCTGACCAAAACCTTGATCGTATTGACGTTCCTGCTCGGCCTGCTGCCGGTGATCGGCAACCTGATGTCGAATACCCTGATCACCATCGTCGGTCTGTCGCTGTCGATCTGGGTGGCCGTGGCGGCGCTGGGGTACCTGATTTTTATCCACAAGCTCGAATACTTTCTCAACGCGCGCATCGTTGGCGGGCAGATCAGTGCCAAGTCGTGGGAGTTGCTATTGGCGATGCTGGTGTTCGAAGCCGCGTTTGGTCTGCCGGGGGTGGTGGCAGGGCCGATTTATTACGCGTACCTGAAGAGTGAGTTGAAGCAGGCGGGGATGGTGTAACCACCCAATGGTCGTTCCCGCGCAGAGCGCGGGAACGACACCGCAGGCTCAGTCCATGTTGCCGTAACGCTTCATCGCTTCAATCGCCAAGCCGCTGCCGATACTGCCGAAGATATTCCCTTCCACATGCTGCGCGTTCGGCAACATCGCCGAGACGCTGTTGCGCAGTGCCGGAATCCCGCTCGANCCATGTTGCCGTAACGCTTCATCGCTTCAATCGCCAAGCCGCTGCCGATACTGCCGAAGATATTCCCTTCCACATGCTGCGCGTTCGGCAACATCGCCGAGACGCTGTTGCGCAGTGCCGGAATCCCGCTCGAACCACCCGTGAAAAACACTGTATCCACCTGATCGACTTGCACATTGGCGTCATTCAGTAGCTGGGTCACGCTGTTGCGCACGCGCTCCAGCAAGTTGTCGATGGCCGATTCGAACAGTGCCCGGCTCAACTCCACGCTCAAACCCGGTTCGATGCGGTCCAGCGGCACATGGCGGCTGTCGGCGTGGGTCAGCTGGATCTTGGTTTCTTCCACTTCCATGGCCAGCCAGTGACCGGCACGCTGGTCGATCAGCTTGAACAGACGATCGATGCCGCCGGTGTCTTCGATGTCGTAGCGCATGCTGCCCAGCGCCAGCGTCGACTTTTGCGAGTACACCGAGTTGATGGTGTGCCAGGTCGCCAGGTTCATGTGGTGGCTGGTCGGCATGTAAGCACCGCTCTTCATCCGGCTGCCGTAGCCGAACAGTGGCATCAGGCCCTGCAAGCTCAACTGCTTGTCGAAATCGGTCCCGCCGATGTGCACGCCGCCGGTGGCGAGGATGTCGTCGTGACGGTTGGCGTGGGTACGACGCTCAGGGGACAGGCGCACCAGCGAGAAGTCCGACGTACCACCGCCGATGTCGACAATCAGTACCAACTCTTCTTTTTCAATGGTCGACTCATAGTCGAAGGCGGCCGCAATCGGTTCGTACTGGAACGAAACGTCCTTGAAACCGATGGCGCGGGCCACGTCCACCAGCGTGTTTTCGGCTTCCTGGTCGGCCATTTCATCGTCATCGACGAAGAACACCGGACGACCCAGTACCACTTCCTCGAACTCACGACCGGCGGCGGTTTCGGCGCGCTTCTTCAACTGGCTGATAAACAGCCCGAGCAAATCCTTGAACGGCATCGCCGTGCCAAGGACACTGGTGTCGTGCTTGATCAGCTTGGAGCCCAACAGACTCTTGAGCGAGCGCATCAGCCGGCCTTCATAGCCTTCCAGGTACTCCTGCAGCGCGAGGCGGCCGTACACCGGACGGCGTTCTTCCATGTTGAAGAACACCACCGACGGCAGGGTGATCTTGTCGTCCTCCAGCGCGATCAGCGTTTCCATGCCGGGGCGCAGCCAGCCGACGGTGGAGTTGGACGTGCCGAAGTCGATACCACAGGCACGGGCTGGAGATGCGTTTTTCATGTCTTTCGAGTTCCGGTTAAAAAACGGCCGCGCAGTGTATGTCAGTGCGGCGCAGATTCGAAGGCCGACTATCCGCTAAATCTCAGCGATTAGCGCCTTGATAAGACGGCCCTATGCCCCAAACTTGTCTGCATTGGGCCTGGCAGCCATCGGACGGTCGCAAGAACCGCCCTCCGCTGCCGATAAATTTTTGATGCGCTACCCGGTCACACTCTTGAGATCGGTCAACCTGGTGGCTGCCAATAAGCGCATGCTGGCGGTGGTGGCGCGATTTCGATAACGGATGGTGATCCTTAGATGGACTTCAAAGACTATTACAAGATTCTCGGTGTGGAACCGACCGCGGACGATAAGACGATCAAGGCCGCCTATCGCAAACTGGCGCGCAAGTATCACCCGGACGTCAGCAAGGAAAAGGACGCCGAGTCCAAATTCAAAGACGCCTCGGAAGCCTATGAAGCGCTGAAAAGCGCCGACAAGCGCGCCGAGTACGACGATTTGCGCAAATACGGCCAGCATGGCCAACCGTTCCAGGGCCCGCCGGGTTGGCAGGGGCGTGGCGCAGGTGGTTTCGGTGGTGGTCAGGATACGGGCGAATTCTCGGACTTCTTCAGTTCGATCTTCGGCAACCGGGGTCCTGGTTTTGGTGGTGCACAGTCGGGCCGTAGTGCCGGACGTCGAGGGCAAGACGTGGAAATGGAACTCGGGATTCTTCTGGAAGAAACCCTCTCGAACGAATCGAAGAAGGTCACCTTCCAGGTGCCGCAGTACAATGCTGCCGGTCAGCATGTCAGCAACACCAGCAAAAGCCTGAACGTGAAAATTCCGGCCGGCGTGACCGACGGCGAGCGCATCCGCCTCAAGGGCCAGGGTGCACCGGGCACTGGTGGCGGGGCCAATGGCGACTTGTTCTTGATCATTCGCTTTGCGCCGCACCCCAAGTTCGACGTCGAAGGCGAGGATCTGATCATTACCTTGCCGTTGGCCCCGTGGGAATTGGCGTTGGGCGCCGAAGTTGCGGTGCCGACCCTTACGGGCAAGATCAACCTCAAAGTTCCGGCCGGCAGTCAGAATGGCCAGCGCATGCGTGCCAAGGGACATGGGTTGCTGAACAAGGCCGGTCATCGCGGTTATTTGTTTGTACAGCTCAAGGCGCTCATGCCTAAAACCTCGGACGACGAGGTCAAGGCGCTGTGGCAGGAACTGGCGAAAAAAGCGGCGTTCAACCCTAGAGAAAACTTCTGATCCAAGAGACGGAGTAGCCCATCATGAGCAACCCCCTGATCGTTCAACTGGACCTGGCAGAATTCTGTGAGGCGACCGACCTGTCGGACGTCTACGTGATCGAAATCGTCGAACACGGCATCCTCGAACCTCAGGGCAACCAGCCCAAGGATTGGCGTTTCAACGATTATGAGTTAGCGCTGGCCAAACGTGCCGCCAAGCTGCGGCACGACCTGGAGCTGGAATGGGAAGGCGTTGCCCTGGCACTGGATCTGCTGGAAGAGGTCCAGCAACTGCGGGCCGAAAACCGCATGCTCAAGCAGCGGTTGGCTCGGTTAGTGGTCGAGTAGGCCGTTCACGACAGGCGCGGTAGCACCACGGTAAACAGCGTGCCATCAGCTTCATTGGAACTGACCTCGATCGTCCCGGAGTGGGCGTTGACCACTTCCTTGACGATAAACAGGCCCAAACCGAGGCTGGTGGATGGTTGGCCCAGTTCATCGTCGGCGCTGCGCACCAGTGGATCGAAGATCGTGCCAATAGCGTCCTCGGAAATCGGCGCTCCGTAGTTATGCACCGTGAGGCGAACCGCGTCGGGTTCGCCGCTGAGGGTGACGGTCACGTCACGCTTGTTCAAACCATGTTGCAACGCATTGCCGATCAGGTTCTGCAACAGTTGATCAAGGCGCCCGGCATCCCACACACCGCGGGTGTCCCCCACTACGTTCAGCGTTGGATCGCATTGCGGGTTACCAGCGCAGGCTTGGGCAATCGCCACATGTGCGGCGTCGGCCAGGTCCATGGGCACCGGTTCGATCGGCAGGCTCTTGCCCAAGCGGCTGCGCACCAGTTCCAGCAAATCGCTGACCATCACCGCCATGTGCCGCGCACCGCGCTTGATGTTGATCGCGAGGGCCAGCGCATCGTCTTCGAGCGTGGTTTTGCGCAGCAGCATTTCAGTGGACATGCTCACTGCTTGCAGTGGCGCTCGCAGGTCATGGCCAAGAATCGCCAGGAACATGTCCCGCGAGCGATTGACTTGTTCGGCGTAGGCCGCGGTGGATTCGGCAAGCGCTTCGTCGATGGCTTCGTTGAAGCGGATCATGTCCTGGAAATAGGCCAGGTCCGGCGACTCCAGGCTGTCGACCCACAGGCGAATCACACAGGCCCGCAGGTGCCGGAATTCGCTGGTCATCTGCACCAGATCGAAACCCACGGTGTGGCGCAATTCACCATGGCTGGCACCTGCTTCGTCCAGGCTTGGGGTTTTTTCCGGGCCGCCACCCTTGGCTTTGGCGAGCTGTTCGATGGCGGTCTGGGGCTTGGTCATGTCCCGGGCGGCGGCGAGCAGAATCGCCCTGGCGTGGTCGCGCAAGGCGACCCGGTCCATGTTTTCGGCGGCCGGGGTGATGGTACTGGCGAACTGTTCCCATTCATCGACGATACGGTCTACGTGCTGGGCGATGAAATCACTGAGGCGCATGGACGTTTACCTTAAGCGCAAAGGGCGGGTGACGCATCTTAGCCCCATATCTGACGCTAGCGAATACTCCGGATGACGCTCGAACCGGGGGCAAACCCGACCTCAGGGCTGGTGCCGCTTGACGTCGGGCCCTGTGGATTCAGAACAGGAAATACCGTTGGGCCATCGGCAACACATCCGCCGGTTCACACCACAGCAAAACCCCGTCAGCCTTGACCTGATAAGTCTGCGGATCGACGTCGATGTTCGGCAGGTAATCGTTGTGTATCAGGTCGGTTTTCTGCACTTTGCGGCAACCTTTGACCACCGCCATTTTTTTCTTCAGACCCAGTGCTTCAGCTAGGCCGGCCTCCTGCGCTGCCTGGCTGATAAAGGTCAGGCTGGTGGCGTGCAGCGACCCCTCGTAACTGGCAAACATCGGACGGTAATGCACCGGTTGCGGCGTTGGGATCGACGCGTTGGCGTCGCCCATCAGGCTGGCCGCGATGGCGCCGCCCTTGAGAATCAGCGTCGGTTTGACCCCGAAGAACGCCGGGCGCCAGAGCACCAGGTCGGCCCATTTACCCACTTCGATCGAGCCCACTTCATGGCTGATGCCGTGGGTGATTGCGGGGTTGATCGTGTACTTGGCGATGTAGCGTTTGGCGCGGAAGTTGTCGTTGCCTTCGCCATCACCGGGCAACGGGCCGCGCTGTTTTTTCATCTTGTCGGCGGTCTGCCAGGTGCGTGTGATGACTTCACCGACCCGGCCCATGGCCTGGCTGTCGGAGCTGATCATCGAGAACGCACCGAGGTCGTGAAGGATGTCTTCGGCGGCGATGGTTTCGCGACGGATGCGGCTTTCGGCGAAGGCCACGTCTTCGGCAATGCTAGGGTCCAGGTGATGACAGACCATCAGCATGTCGAGGTGTTCGTCGATGGTGTTGCGGGTGAACGGCCGGGTCGGGTTGGTGGAACTCGGCAGCACGTTGGCAAAGCCGCAGGCCTTGATGATGTCCGGGGCATGACCGCCGCCCGCACCTTCGGTGTGATAGGTATGGATGGTGCGGCCCTTGAAGGCGGCGAGGGTGGTTTCGACGAAGCCCGATTCGTTGAGCGTGTCGGTGTGGATCGCCACTTGTACGTCGTACTGGTCGGCGACGTTCAGGCAGTTGTCGATACTGGCCGGCGTGGTGCCCCAGTCTTCGTGCAACTTCAGCCCGATCGCGCCGGCCTTGACCTGCTCGATCAATGGCTCCGGCAGGCTGGCGTTGCCCTTGCCGGTGAAGCCAATGTTCATTGGGAACGCATCGGCGGCCTGGAGCATGCGTGCCAGGTGCCACGGCCCGGACGTGCAGGTGGTTGCATGGGTGCCCGTGGCCGGGCCGGTGCCGCCGCCGATCATGGTGGTGATGCCGCTCATCAAGGCTTCTTCGATCTGCTGCGGGCAGATGAAATGGATGTGCGTGTCGATACCGCCGGCGGTGAGGATCATGCCTTCACCGGCGATGACTTCGGTGCTGGCGCCGACGGCGATGGTCACGTTCGGCTGGATATCCGGGTTGCCGGCCTTGCCGATGGCGGCGATGCGCCCGTCCTTGAGGCCGACGTCGGCCTTGACGATGCCCCAATGGTCGATGATCAACGCGTTGGTGATCAGCGTATCGACGACCTCTGCGGCGAGTAATTGGCTTTGACCCTGGCCGTCGCGGATGACTTTGCCGCCGCCGAATTTCACTTCTTCACCGTAGGTGGTGAAGTCTTTCTCGACTTCGATCCACAGTTCGGTGTCGGCCAGACGGACCTTGTCACCGACGGTGGGGCCGAACATGTCGGCGTAGGCCTGACGGGAAATCTTCATTCGTTCGCCTTGAGATTCAATTGAATGTGAAATCGTTCGCTGCGCTCACTTTCGCGAGCCTGCTCGCGAAGGGGCAGTGCAGACACTGAATTAGTCAGAGATCACCCATGATCCTGCCGGCAAACCCGAATACCCGGCGATGCCCGGCCAGGTCTACCAACTCGACCTCGCGGCTCTGTCCCGGCTCGAAGCGCACGGCGGTGCCGGCGGGGATGTTCAGGCGCATGCCGCGGCTGGCGGCGCGGTCGAACGTCAGGGCGTCGTTGGTTTCGAAGAAGTGGTAATGCGAGCCGACCTGGATCGGGCGGTCGCCGCTATTGGCCACCTTCAGGCTGAGGGTGCGGCGGCCTACGTTGAGTTCGATGTCGCCGGGCTGGATCTGGTATTCACCAGGAATCATCAATGGGCTCCTTGGAGAATCTTGTAGTAGAGGGCGGTCGGTTTGTAGTGACCGCCCGGGTCGCAGGCATAGTCGGGGATTTCGCCGGCGCGGGTGTAGCCCTGGGCTTTATAGAAGTCTTCGGCAGGGGAGTCGGCCTCGGTGTCGAGATAGAGCATGCCGCGATTGTGCTGGAGGGCGGCCGTTTCCAGCGCGCTCATCAACTGTTGGCCCAGGCCCCGTCGACGGGCATGTTCACGCACCAGCAGTTTTTGCACCTCGGCGCGATTCAGACCATTGGCTTTCTGGCACAGGGTCAGTTGCACGCTGGCTTGCACTTGCTCGTCCTTGACCACCACCCACAGCAGCACGTTGCCCTTGTTCAGGTTCTCCTGGACATCATCGAAATAGGCTTGGGCCTGGGCGGCGTCCAGATTGGCCATGAACCCGACACTGGCGCCATAGCCGACGGCGTCGAGCAGCAGATCAATCAAACCCTGACGATAGTGCGCAAAGCTTTCAACATTGACGCGGCGCAGTTGGGCGGCGTTCATGGGACATTACTCCTTGTTGACAGTCGGTGGTTCTGCGCCAGGATTGAGGATCAGTTGCATAAAGGTCAGGTCCAGCCAGCGACCGAACTTGGTGCCTACCTGGGGCATCTGGCCGGTCGTCACGAAACCGGCGCGTTCATGCAGTCGAATGGAGGCGCAATTGCCGCTTTCGATGGCGGCGACCATCACATGTTTGTCGCAGCCTTTGGCGCGCTCGATCAATGTGGTTATCAATTGCGGGCCGAGACCATTGCCACGCTGGTCGCTGCGCACGTAAACCGAGTGCTCGACGGTATGACGGAACCCGTCGAACGGCCGCCAGTCACCGAATGAAGCGTAGCCCAGCACCGTGTCGCCGCCGTCGACGATCACCAGAATCGGGTAGCCCTGGGATTGGCGGGCGCTGAACCAGGCCTGGCGGTTACCCAAATCCACGGCCTGTTCATTCCAGATGGCCGTGGTGTTGAGCACCGCGTCGTTGTAGATGTCGCGGATCGCCGGCAAGTCGGCATGCGCTGCATCGCGGATGTGGTAAGTCATGGCGCGGCCTCAAGCGATCGGTTGGTGGACGGTGACCAGTTTGGTGCCGTCGGGAAAGGTCGCTTCGACCTGGATGTCCGGAATCATCTCCGGGATGCCTTCCATCACTTGTTCGCGGCTGAGCAGGGTGGTGCCGAAGTGCATCAACTCGGCCACGGTCTGGCCGTCACGCGCGCCTTCGAGCAGCGCTGCGCAAATGTAGGCCATGACTTCCGGGTAGTTGAGTTTCACGCCGCGCGCCAAACGCCGCTCGGCCACGAGGCCGGCGGTGAAGATCAACAGCTTGTCTTTTTCGCGTGGGGTCAGGTCCATCGTTTGGAATCCATTGTGGGCAGAATGAAAATCTAATGTCTTGGTTCAGGTGGCCCATATTCGCGGTGGGACGGCTTCACGACCTAATAGTGCCGGGCGCAATAATCGCCACAAATCAATTAACCAGCCTCGCGCCAACAGCGCTTCACTGGCCAGGCATCGCGCCACCAACAGCCCTGGCAACTGGGTCAAATCCCCGCGTACGTCATTAGGCAGCGAGCGACAGATGTCCAGCAGTTCGCTGTCGATCGTCCCTGTCACCAACAGCGTCGCAAACACCGGTTGCCCATCCAGGCCAATCGGCGAATCAAGCAAACCATCACCTCCGACAATGCGCTGGCGTTCATGCCAGAGCAACTGACCGTCGCGGCGGATCTCCAGATGCGCTTGAAAATGCCCGAGGTCGAAGCGCTCGCCACTGGCCGGCCGGCCCAGCGCCACCACGTCCCAGTAGAACACCCGAGCATCGCCTTCAAGGTCGATACACGTGCTGAGTTCAGCCTGGGCGGCACTGAAAATGATTGTCTCTTGCGGCAGCCACTCCAGTGTTGCGCCGGTGGCTACTTTCAAGTCGAGCTTCTGATAAGCGGGCCCCGCTGCGCGGTACCATTTGGCCGCGCCGGGGCTGGTGATTTGCGCCCAGGCATCACGGCCGACACTGGCCGAGATGTCCAACCGATCGCCCCCGGCAATCCCGCCCGGCGGGTGCACGATGATGTGCTGGCAAACCTTTGGCCCTTCGGCATACAGGTGCTTCTGCACCCGTAGCGGGCCTTTGTGCCGGCGCTGAACCGGGCGGGTGCTGTCGCCGAACCGGGCGTAGCCGAGTTCCAGCTCGGCGTGCCAGCTCGGGGTAAACAGGGCAGTGGCAACGGGTAAATTCATGGTTTCTAATTATCGTTGGGACGCTACAGATTAGATCGTAGCCTTAGATCGTAACCAAGCCGCGAACACCCTCGGCTTCCATATTTTCTCCGCGACCCTGTTGCACGATTTCGCCCCGGGACATCACCAGGTACTGATCGGCCAGTTCAGCGGCGAAATCGTAGAACTGCTCTACCAGCACAATGGCCATGTCGCCACGGGCTGCGAGCTTCTTGATTACCGCGCCGATTTCCTTGATCACCGATGGCTGGATGCCTTCGGTGGGCTCGTCGAGAATCAGTAGCCGTGGACGGCTGGCCAACGCTCGGCCGATCGCCAATTGCTGCTGCTGACCACCGGACAAGTCGCCGCCGCGGCGCTGCTTCATCTGCAGCAACACCGGAAACAGCTCGTAGATGAACGCCGGGACTTCTTTGGCTTCAGCGCCGGGAAATCGCGAAAGGCCCATCAACAGGTTTTCTTCCACGGTCAGCCGGCCGAAAATTTCCCGACCCTGAGGTACGTAAGCAATACCGGCATGAACCCGTTGGTGTGGCTTGAGCGCGGTGATCGTTTTGCCTTCCCAGCTCACTGCGCCTTCTTTGGCCGGCAGCAAGCCCATCAGGCACTTGAGCAGGGTGGTCTTACCCACACCGTTGCGCCCGAGCAGGCAAGTGACTTCACCGACCTTCACCTCAAACGTCAGGCCCCGCAGGATGTGACTACCGCCGTAATACTGGTGCAGCTTGTCGACTTGCAGCATTTTCAGACTCTCCTACCAGAGCAACATCATCTTCCGAGATAAACCTCGATCACGCGCTCGTTGTCCTGCACCTGCTCCAGCGACCCTTCGGCCAACACGCTGCCCTGGTGCAGCACGGTGACGTGGTCGGCGATGGAGCCGACGAAGCCCATGTCGTGTTCCACCACCATCAGCGAATGCTTGCCCGCGAGGCTCTTGAACAGTTCGGCGGTGAATTCGGTTTCGGCGTCTGTCATGCCCGCCACCGGCTCGTCGAGCAACAAGAGTTGCGGGTCCTGCATCAGTAACATGCCGATTTCCAGAAACTGCTTCTGACCGTGGGACAACAAGCCCGCCGGGCGATTGACCGAGCTGACCAGGCGAATGGTGTCCAGCACCTCGCTGATGCGATCCTTCTGTTCGCCACTCAGGCGAGCCCGCAGGCTGGCCCATACCGATTTGTCGGTTTTCTGCGCCAGCTCCAGATTTTCAAAAACGCTCAAGGCTTCGAACACCGTCGGCTTCTGGAACTTGCGACCGATGCCGGCCTGGGCGATTTGCACTTCGCTCATCTGTGTCAGGTCGAGGGTTTCACCGAACCAGGCCTTGCCGTGACTGGGGCGAGTCTTGCCGGTGATCACGTCCATCAGCGTGGTCTTGCCCGCGCCGTTGGGGCCGATGATGCAGCGCAGTTCGCCGACGCCGATGTACAGGTTCAGATCGTTCAGCGCCTTGAAACCATCGAAGCTGACGCTGATGTCTTCCAGGGTCAGGATCGTGCCATGGCGCGTGTTCAGGCCGGGGCCGACGCGCTGGCCGAGGCCGATGGCGTCGCGGCTACTGCCGGCGTCTTTGTTCGGTTCCAGGGGCGGAAAAAACGCCGCTTCGAGCATGAATTCGGCCGTCGCAGTGGTTCTCATTGTTCACCCCTTTTTTTCAGCAGACCGATCACGCCTTTGGGCAGGTACAAGGTCACGACGATGAACAGCGCGCCGAGGAAGAACAGCCAATATTCCGGGAAAGCCACGGTGAACCAGCTCTTCATGCCATTGACCACGCCGGCACCGAGCAGCGGGCCGATAAGCGTGCCGCGACCACCCAGCGCCACCCAGACGGCGGCTTCGATGGAGTTGGTCGGTGACATTTCGCTCGGGTTGATAATCCCGACTTGCGGCACGTACAGCGCGCCGGCCAGGCCGCACAACACCGCGCTCAGCACCCAGACAAACAGCTTGAAACCGCGTGGGTCGTAACCGCAGAACATCAGGCGGTTTTCCGCATCTCGCAGGGCGGTCAACACCCGGCCAAACTTGCTTTGCGCCAGCCGCCAACCGATAAACAGGCTCGCCACCAGCAACACCACCGTGGCAAAAAACAACACCGCGCGAGTCCCCGGTTCAGTAATGCCAAACCCGAGAATCGTGCGGAAGTTGGTGAAACCGTTGTTACCGCCGAACCCGGTTTCGTTGCGGAAGAACAGCAGCATCCCGGCGAAGGTCAGCGCCTGGGTCATGATCGAGAAATACACGCCCTTGATCCGCGAGCGGAAGGCGAAGAAGCCGAACACCAGCGCCAGCAACCCCGGCGCCAATACCACCAGACACATCGACCAGAGGAAGCTGCTGGTGCCGGTCCAGTACCACGGTAATTCGGTCCACGACAGAAAGGTCATGAACGCTGGCAAGCCATCGCCCGAGGCCTGGCGCATCAGGTACATGCCCATTGCATAACCGCCGAGGGCGAAGAACAGGCCGTGGCCGAGGGACAACAGACCGGCGTACCCCCAGACCAGATCGAGGGCCAGCGCGACAATCGCATAGCAAAGAATCTTGCCCACCAGCGTCAAGGTGTAAGCCGAGACGTGAAACGCGCTGTCCGGCGACAACAACGACAGCAACGGCAACGCCAGCAGCAAAACGAGAATCACCGCGCCGACCGCGATCGTGACTTTGGGGCCGGCCTTTTGCGTGGCCGTGAGTATCAGAGGCTGATTCATCAGTCGATCACCCGTCCTTTCAGTGCAAAGAGGCCTTGCGGACGCTTCTGGATGAACAGAATGATCAGCGCGAGGATCAGGATCTTGCCGAGCACCGCACCCATCTGAGGTTCGAGAATTTTGTTGACGATGCCGAGACCGAACGCGGCCAGCACACTACCGGCCAATTGGCCGACGCCACCGAGTACCACCACCAGAAACGAGTCGATGATGTAGCTCTGGCCGAGGTCAGGACCGACGTTGCCGATCTGGCTGAGCGCTACACCGCCGAGCCCGGCAATGCCCGACCCGAGGCCGAAGGCGAGCATGTCCACGCGCCCGGTGGGTACGCCGCAGCAGGCCGCCATGTTGCGGTTCTGGGTGACGGCGCGGACGTTCAGGCCCAGGCGCGTCCTGTTCAGCAGCAGCCAGGTGAGCACCACAACAAACAGTGCAAACGCGATGATCACGATGCGGTTGTATGGCAGCACCAGGTTGGGCAGCACTTGAATCCCGCCCGACAACCACGCCGGGTTCGCCACTTCAACGTTCTGCGCGCCGAACACCAGCCGAACAAGCTGAATCAGCATCAGGCTGATGCCCCACGTGGCGAGCAACGTTTCCAAGGGGCGGCCATAGAGGTGACGAATCACCGTGCGCTCCAACGCCATGCCGATGACGGCGGTGACGAAAAACGCCACGGGCAAGGCGATCAGCGGGTAGAACTCGATGGCTTGCGGGGCGAAGCGCTGGAACATCAGCTGCACCACGTACGTCGAGTACGCGCCGAGCATCAGCATTTCTCCGTGAGCCATGTTGATCACACCGAGCAGGCCGAAGGTGATCGCCAGGCCGAGGGCGGCAAGTAACAGGATTGAGCCCAGCGACATGCCACTGAAGGCTTGACCGAGGATCTCGCCGATCAGCAGTTTGCGTTTGACCTGAACGAGGCTGGTTTCGGCAGCGGTGCGTATGCGAGCATCGGCTTCGACACCAGGTTGCAGCAGGCTTTCGAGGCGGGTGCGAGCCAGTGGGTCGCCGGTTTCACCGAGCAGGCGAACAGCGGCGAGGCGTACGGTCGGGTCGGTGTCCACCAGTTGCAGATTGGCCAGCGCCAGGCTCAAAGCGGCATGGACACGTTCATCTTTTTCGCCCGCCAGTTGCTGGTCGAGAAATTTCAACTGCGCCGGTTTGGCGCTTTTCTGCAATTGCTGCGCAGCGGCCAGGCGGCTGTTGGCGTCGGTGGCGAGCAATTGGTGGCTGGCCGATGCGGTGTCGATCAGACCCCGCAGGCGGTTGTTCAGGCGCAGGGTTTTTGGTTGACCGTCGACGGTCAATTCGCCTTGCTGCAGGGCATTGATCAGCTCGATACGGTCCGGATCGGGCTGCGCGGCCCAGGCTTCCAGAAGTCTGGCTTGCTGCATGGCATTGGCCGCGACGAAGTCTTCGGCGTCACCGGCGTGGGTGGCCATCGGCAGCAAGAGCGCGATGGCGAGGACGATGCGGTAAAGGGCAGTGGGCATGTCGTTGGCCTTGCGTATTGATCGTTCCCACGCTCCGTGTTGGAACGATCAGGTTGTGCGGGGTTGCTTAGTTGCTCTTCACCGCATAATCCGGCTTCTTGTCGTTACCCGAGATAAACGGGCTCCACGGCTCGGCGCGGATCGGCCCTTCGGTCTGCCACACCACGTTGAACTGACCGTCCGCCTGGATCTCACCGATCATCACCGGCTTGTGCAGGTGGTGGTTGGTCTTGTCCATGGTCAGCGTGTAACCCGACGGCGCCGCAAAGGTCTGGCCGGCGAGGGCTTCGCGGACGTTGTCGACGTCAGTGGACTTGGCTTTTTCAACCGCTTGCGCCCACAGGTGGATGCCCACGTACGTGGCTTCCATCGGGTCGTTGGTCACTGCTTTGTCGGCGCCCGGCAAGTTGTGTTTCTTGGCGTAGGCTTTCCAGTCGGCGACGAATTTCTTGTTCGCCGGATTCTCGACCGATTCGAAGTAGTTCCATGCCGCGAGGTGGCCCACTAGCGGTTTGGTGTCGATACCGCGCAGTTCTTCTTCGCCCACCGAGAACGCCACGACCGGAACGTCAGTGGCTTTCAAACCCTGGTTGGCCAGCTCTTTGTAGAACGGCACGTTGGAGTCGCCGTTGACGGTGGAGATGACCGCGGTCTTGCCGCCGGCCGAGAACTTTTTGATGTTGGCCACGATGGTTTGGTAATCGCTATGACCGAATGGGGTGTAGACCTCCTCGATGTCCTTGTCCGCCACACCTTTGGCGTGCAGGAACGAGCGCAGGATTTTGTTGGTGGTGCGCGGGTAGACGTAGTCGGTGCCCAAAAGGAAGTAGCGCTTGGCGCTGCCGCCTTCTTCGCTCATCAGGTATTCCACCGCCGGAATTGCTTGCTGGTTTGGCGCGGCGCCGGTGTAGAACACGTTCGGCGACATCTCCTCACCTTCGTACTGCACCGGGTAGAACAGCAGGCCGTTGAGCTCCTCGAACACCGGCAACACCGATTTACGCGACACTGATGTCCAGCAACCGAACACCACCGCCACCTTGTCCTGAGTCAGCAGTTGACGACCCTTTTCGGCGAACAGCGGCCAGTTCGACGCCGGGTCGACGACCACAGGCTCCAGCATTTTGCCGTTCACGCCGCCCTTGGCGTTGATCTCGTCGATGGTCATCAGCGCCATGTCTTTGAGCGACGTTTCGGAGATCGCCATGGTGCCGGACAACGAATGCAGAATACCGACTTTGATGGTCTCGGCGGCCTGGAGGCTCCAGGTCATGCCCATTGCGGCAATGCTTGCCGAAAGTGTGAAAGCCTTGATCAAGCTGCGACGCTTCATTGTGCGATCTCCATGAACTGATGAATTTTCTTGGTTGGCAGATGCGGACTACTGAAGGGTCTTTAGCAAGGGCTGTGCCGGGTCGGCAAAAGGCACGGAAATGTCGTATTAGAGCGGTTGCGCGGTTTAGGCCGCGCACCATGAAGGATCGCGCCTGGCGCGTTGGTGCAAAGAGGTGCGCCACATTGGGGCGCAGATGTCGTGAGCACTACAGATCCACTGTGGGAGCAAGCGCGCTCCCACAGTGGATTAGCGGCGGCGCATGAGGCCAATGAAAAACAAGCCACCGATTGCGGCGGTGGCGACACCGATGGGCAAGTCTTCGGGGGCGATCAGGGTGCGGGCGGCGACGTCGACCCAGACGAGAAAGAGGCTGCCCAACAACACGCACACCGGTAGCAATCGCCGATGCTCCGCGCCCACCAACCGCCGCGCAATGTGCGGCACCATCAGCCCGACGAAACCGATGGAGCCGCTGATCGACACCAGCACCCCGGTCATCAGCGAAGCGATCAAAAACACCCGCAAGCGCACGGTGCGAGCATTGAGCCCAAGGGTCACCGCGGTCTGTTCACCTGTCATCAACGCATTTAGTGGCCGAGCCATGCCCAGCAGTAACACCAGACCGAGCAACACGCTGGCGGCCGGCACCGCCAACAACTCCCAACGTGCCAGTCCGAGCCCACCAAGCATCCAGAACATCACCGCCGAACTGGCACGGTGATCGCCGAGAAACAGCAGCAGATTGGCGATCGCCATCATCACGAAGGACACGGCCACGCCGCACAGCAGCAGCCGATCACTGTCCAGCCGCCCGTTGCGGTTGGCGATCATCAGCACCATCAGCATGCTCAGCAGCGCGCCGATAAACGCCGCGATCGGCAAGGTCAGCAGACCGGCGATTTCACCGACATGCAGCACCACGATCACGGCACCGAGCGTCGCGCCGGAGGTGACCCCAAGCAAATGCGGGTCGGCAAGCGGATTGCGCGTCACCGCTTGCAGTACCGCACCGATCAGCGCGAGCCCGGCGCCCACCAAGGCACCCAATAGCATGCGCGGCACGCGAATCAGCCAGACGATGTGTTCCTGCCCGGTGGCCCATTCCTGCACGCCCAAACCGAAAATCTTGTGCAACAGAATCCGCCACACCACATCTACCGGCACCCGCGCCGGGCCGAAGCCCAGCGACACCACGCACGACACCAGCAACAGCGCGCCGAGCGCCATCAGCAACACGGCGTAGCGACGATTGATCATCCGCCGTGGAAACCTTTGGCCAGGGTTTCAACCGCCAGCACGTTGTCGATCCCAGGCGTGGCCTGCACGTACGGAATCACGATGAAGCGCTGGTTCTTGATCGCGTCCACCGATTGCAGCGCCTTGTTGTTGAGCAGAAATTGTTCTTTCTGTTCGGCGCTGACTTCGCCGTAATCGACGATCACGATCACCTGCGGATTGCGTTCGACCACGTTCTCCCAGTTGACCCGGGTCCAGCTCGCTTCAACGTCATCCAGAATATTGCGCCCGCCAGCGGCGTCGATCAGCGCTTGCGGCATACCGAGACGGCCGGAGGTCATGGCGCGGTCTTCACCGCTGTCATAGAGGAACACGCGAGGTTTGTCTGCCGGCAGAGCCTTGCGCACTTCGGCGACGTGCACCTGCATCTGGCCGATCAGGGCGTTGGCGCGATCCTGCACGTCAAAGATTTTGCCGAGGTTGCGCAGGTCGTTGTAGGTGTCTTCCAGACTGGCCGGCGGACGCTTCATCACGAACGCGCAGGACTCGGTCAGCTCGTAGACATTGATGCCCAATGGTTGCAACGTTTGCGGCGTGAGATCACCGCCCACACGCATGCCGTAATCCCAGCCGGCGAAGAAAAAATCGACGTTGGCGTTGAGTAGGGTTTCCACCGACGGGTACTTGGCCGCCAGCTCCGGCAAGCCATCGAGGATGGTCTGCATCTGGGGCGTGACCGATTTCCAGCCGGTCACACCGCTATACCCGGCCATGCTGGGTTTCAGGCCGAGGGCGAGCATCATCTGGGTCATGTTGATGTCGTGGCTGACCGCGTGTTTGGGCGCTTGCGTGAAGGTCACTTCGCGGTTGCAGCTCTGCACGGTCAACGGGTAGTGAGTGGCCTCGGCAAATGCTTGGGCATTGCCCAGCAACAGCGCGGTGCAAAGCAGGGAACGCAAAGTCATGGTTGGGTTATCCAGGTGATTCGTGGGTAGCCGTGCAAGGGATGTTCATCGATCAGCGCTTCGACGCCGAACACATCGCGCAGCAGCGCGGCGGTCAGGACTTCTTTGGCTGTGCCGCTGGCGACGATGCGGCCGTGGTTGATTACGTATAACCGGTCGCAGAAAGCAGCTGCCAGGTTCAGGTCATGGATGCTCGCCAGGGTGCCGATCTTCAGGCATTTGACCAGGTGCAGCAGTTCGAGCTGATAGCGCGGATCGAGGTGATTGGTCGGCTCGTCGAGGATCAGCATTTGCGGTTGCTGAGCCAGGGCGCGGGCGAGGATCACGCGCTGTTTTTCACCGCCGGAGAGGGTGGCGAAGGCATGATCCTCGAAACCTTTGAGGCCGACTGACTCCAGGGCCTGGGCCACGAGATGTCTGTCTTCGAGGGTGTCGCCGTCGAACAGGCGTTTGTGCGGTGTGCGGCCCATGGCGACGACTTCATCGACGCTCAGACCGAAGGCATCAGGGAACTCCTGCAGGACCACGGCGATGCGTTGCGCGCACCAGCGTGAAGATTGCTTCCAGACATTGTGGTGGTCGAGTTTGACCTCGCCGCTTTCGGGTTGGCTGAAACGCCAGGCACAGCGCAGCAAGCTGGTTTTGCCGCTGCCGTTGGGGCCGATCAGACCGACGAACTCACCGGGGCGCACGTGCAAGGTCGCATCACGCAGTTGGAACTGGTGATGGCAATGGCCGTGGCCCAAAGGCGCCCAGGCGAGGTTGGTGAGGTTCAGCGAGGTCATGCGTTAACTCTGAGATTTTTGGTGCGGCTGATGACGCCTTCGCGAGCAAGCCCGCTCCCACAGTTGATCGCATTTCAATGTGGGAGCGAGCCTGCTCTTTGCTTTATGCAGTAATACTAAAAAATGGCCGGGAGATAAGCGTGCGAAGTCTACAGAACCCGCTAATACGCGCATCTTGCCTGATTCATGATGAAGGTGAGTCAGATTCAGGTTACCGATTGTGCTGTTTTATCGAGCGCCAACCTGGAACGTTGCATATCGCCGATTGTTTTTGTAGGAGTATTTTTTAGATTTAAACAATCTCGAAAAACAGATAAAACCTGTCAGTTATGACAGTAGACCTGCCCTCCCGGTCCTCGTAGTTTTAGCGTGCAGGCGAATTAACGTTGCGACGAGGACATTGCGATGGACAGTTTAAAGGTGAGTGTTTCACTTGTTTCGTTGGGTTTTATGCTGTGTGCCCAGTCTTTGAAGGCCGAAGATTGGGGCAGTTGCGCTGCTGCCTGGAATGCCAGCAGTGCCGTTGCGACTTGCGAGGAGCCACAGAGAATCAACAGTGTGCCGACTCACATGGTTAGGCTTGACGATACCCAGCGTTGCTGGATTACCGTCAAATGCCAAAGTGGTTCAGGCGTCCTCGCCAGCACGAGTTACAAGGGCAGTGCCGAGCAAGTGAAAGGGCTTCAGAATATTAATGGCAACCTGTATTCGGACAAGTAAAGCAACTTCGGTATTGTCGTTTTCAGGTTGTGCGGCTCGCGTTTTTCCGCGCGAACCGCGCAGTCTGATCACAGTGAGGCGGTAGGTTCTACTCGCTCGTTGATCCTCGATAACAGCACTTGATCCAATAGCCACACTACGATCAACGAAGCCCCCACCAGCGGAAAGATCACTGCCAGCGTCAGCATGATCATCACCCCGGTTTTCCATTTCGGCAGGTCGTGGCGCAGCGGCGGAACACCGAATTTTCCTTGTGGACGGCGCTTCCACCAGATCACCACACCGCTGACGGCGCTGAGCAGAATCATCAGGCAGATCAGCAGGATGATGATCTGATTGAGCGGGCCGAACATTTTGCCTTCGTGCAGCATCACGCCGATTTCCGTTGCACGGGCGACGGGGCCGTATTGCGCAAAGCGTACGTCGGCGAGGACGTCGCCGGTGTACTGATCGACATGCAAGGTCGCGTCGTTGCGCGGGTCGTCGGCGAACACCGCGATGGTGAACACGCCGGTGGCGGTCGCCGGGAAGGTGATGCTGTAGCCCGGTTCGACCTCGCGTTGCGCAGCGATGTTTTGCACGTCTTGCAGGCTGATGGTCGGTGCGGCAGGGCCGGTGTGCGCGCTACCTTGGGCCATGTGTTCGGCGTGATCGCCGGACATTGGCATTGGTGTGTTTTCCATCGCCCAAGGCACGGTCTGGCGGGTGGCGGTGTTGAGGCTGCGGGCCTCGACATCGGACTTGGGTACCTCATCCCACATCGCTGCCGGAAAGACATTCCACACTTGCGCGTATTGCTTGCCCCAGAACCCGGTCCAGGTCATGCCGCTGAGCAGCATCACCAGCAGCAACGACGCGCCCCAGAATCCGCTCACCGCGTGCAGGTCACGCCACAGCACTCGACCGCGACTGCTCAAACGTGGCCACAGGATGCCGGCCGCCTGGCCACGCGGCCACCACAGAAAAACGCCGGAGACCACTAACACCACGCCCCAACCGGCGGCCAGTTCGATCAGTCGATCACCAACGGTGCCGATCATCAATTCGCCATGAATTGCGCGCGCAACGGCTTGCAGATTCTTTTTGGCGTCTTGCTCGCCGAGGATGACGCCATGGTAAGGATCGACGAAGACGTTGAGCTCGTTACCGCCATTGATCACGACAAATTGCGCGCTGCGTTCGGCGTTGACCGGTGGAAAATACTGCTTGATCGTGGCGTGTGGGTAAGCCTCTTTCACCCGCTTGAGCAGGTCGTCGGCCGGGACGTTGTGATGCCCGGCCGGGACGTTCAGCAAGCTGGCGTACATCAACGGATCGAGTTGCGGTTTGAACAGGTAAATGATGCCGGTCAGGGCCAGCATCACCATGAAAGGCGCGACGAACAGCCCGGCATAGAAATGCCAGCGCCAGGCCAGGTTGTAGAAATTCACTTTGGGCTGTTTCATCGGTTGTGCTCCGCTTGGCTTGGATCTTTTGTCGTTGTCTGGTGACTGCGCGCAGTCATTCGCGAGCAAGCTCGCGATGCTCTTAAAAACTCATGTCCACCTTGGTCCAGAGCGTGCGCCCTGGTTCCTTAATGGCTTGCGGGTCATTGGTCGGGTAGCCGAAACCGGCGTTGCCGGCCAGGTTCAAGTGCTCGGCGTAGGCTTTGCCGAACAGGTTGTCGACGCCGCTGCTGACCTTCCAGTTTTTGTTGATCCGGTACGCGCCATTGAGCGAGAACACGCCAAAACCCGAGTTCTTGTCGAAGTCCTTGCCGACGACGTTACCCTTGTTCTGGTCGATGCGGTTTTGCGCCGCGACGACCCTCCACAAGGCCCCGGCGCTCCAGTTGTCTTCGCTGTAGGTCAGGCCGAAACGTGCGTCCAGCGGCGGCATTTGCGGCAGTGCGTTGCCGTCGCTGCTGTTCTTGCCCCAGGCGTAGGCCAGGGTCGCATCGGCCTTCCAGTTGGAGGTCAGCTTGTAGGCCGCACCCAATTCGCCGCCCATGATTCGCGCGTCGATGTTCTGTGCTTGCGAGGTCATGCCCATCATCCCGGGCGTGTAGTTGAACAGGATGTAGTCGCGCACCTGCCCGACGTAACCCGAGGCCCAGGCGTCGAGGTCTTCGGTCTTGTATTGCAGGCCGAAGTCGAGCTGGGTGGTTTTTTCAGGCTTGATCGAATCAAAGGCATTCACCGAGCCGGCGGGGCCGGACTTGGGCGAAAACAGCTCCCAGTAATCCGGGAAACGCTGGGTGTGGCCGAGACCGGCGTACAGCGTGGTCGGACTGTCAGCCAGGTCATGCTCGTAACGCACGAAGCCGCTCGGCAGGGTGTCGGCGCGGGTGTCGTCGGCGGTCGGGTTTGGGCGTGTCATCATCCCGGAGCCAGTGGTCTGCCGGAAATCCTTGGCCGAAGCGCGGTCCAGTCGCGCGCCGGTAATCAGCCGGTCACGGTCGGCGGCGTACCAGGTCAGTTCGCTGAACACGCCGTAGTTGTGGAAGTCGGCGTCCTTGTTGCGCGGCAATTGCTTGTAGACGTCGATGCCCATGGCGTTGCGCTGGCGATGTTCGCTGGTCTGCGCATCGATGCCGCTGATCAACTGCACATCGGCCCAGTGCCAGGTGGCTTTGATCCGTGCGCCGAGGGTTCGACGGTCGACGTTGGAGGCCATGGGACCGGCCATCATTCCGGTGCCGGAGGGCGTGCGCAGGGTGTAGTTGTCCATCACGTGGTCGGCGTAGTTGTAGTAGATCTGCGCCTCAACCTTATCCAGCACGTCGCCGATGTTCGACTTCTCGACACGCAGGCCCAGGCTTTCGCGCTTGAACTGCGAGCCGTCCATGCCGCGCCCGGCGTAACGCGCTTCGCCATCGCCCTTGCCGGCGGTGAGTTCCAGCAGGGTGTCGGCGTCCGGGGTCCAGCCCACTGCGACGTCGCCATTCCACTTGTCGTAGCGCGACGGCACGGTGTCGTTATTGCCGTCCCGGTAGTCGTCAGCATGCGCGGTGTTGCCGATCACTCGCACGTAACCCAATGGCCCGCCCGCCGCAGCGTCCACCACTTTGTCGAAACGGCCGTTGGAGCCCGCCAGCACGCTGGCGTTCACCCGCGTGCCGAGTTCGCCGAAGCGTTCCGGTTCCCGGTCGAAGAGGATGGTCCCGGCTGATGCGCCCGGTCCCCAGAGCACGGTTTGCGGGCCTTTGATCACGGTCAGTTTGTCGTAGGTTTCTGGCGAGATGTATGAGGTCGGTGCGTCCATTCGGCCGGGGCAGGCGCCGAGCAACTGGCCGCCGTTGGTGAGGATGTTCAGCCGCGAGCCAAACATGCCGCGCAGCACCGGGTCACCGTTGGTACCGCCATTGCGCACCAGAGCGAAGCCGGGGATGGTTTTCAGGTAGTCGCCACCGTCGCTGGCCGGCACCGGTTGGCGCGGGTCCTTGGGATTGGTGACGATGGTCAGTGGCGAACTCGGCGCAATGGCGGTGATCACCGTCGGGCTCAGTTCTTCGTTGTGACCGGCGTGTTCATCGGCCAGCACCATGGGTGTCAGCAGTGCACCGCAAAGGAAGGCGGTGGCGTGTCTGAAACGAATACAGGATTCGTTCGGGGCAAAAGAAGCTTGGGCAGCGCTCAAACGTGTTTCAGCAGAAAACCTGGACATGACAATTTCCATCGAGCAGTCGTAAACGACACGGCCGGCAGCCTGCGGCTGTCTTCTAAACCGTGTGAGATCGGATGTGAGGGTTTACGCGTCGATGGGCGGGGCGCGCGTGCGGGCGCCGGGGAAGAAGGTTTGCCGGGTGTGGCCCAGGCGAGGGGAAGGGGGGGTGAAAGTGGTGGCTTTTGGCGTGTCGAATGCGACGAAGGACTGGCCGCCGGTCAGGGCCGGGCAATTGAATAGCAGGCTGCAATAGCCGCATTTTTCCCAGAGCGCGTGATGTGAGGCTTGTGGCGGGCAGTGTTCAGCGGTGGTTTGCGCGCGGTGGTCGGCGTGCTCCATCGCCGACATGTCCATGCTCATCGACATCGACATGGAGGCGCGTTGATCCATCGGCATCGACTGAGAAATCAGCGGGCCGATAAAGATCATCAACATGGCGAACAGGCTGATCCAGCTACCGCGCGTCAGGCTTAACGGCTGACGACGGTGTGCGGATGACCTGGCGCTAAGCGGGCGCATGGGCGTTTTGCTCAGTCGCTTACTGGGCGTGGGCGTGCGTCTGCATGCCGTCCGACGGCTTCTTCTGCACCGAGACGTCGACCGTCACGTCGCCGGACTTCTCGAAGTGCATCGTCAGCGGGAAGCGTTTGCCGTCGCTCAGCAGGCTGCGGTCTTTCAGGTTTACCAGCATCACGTGATAGGCCATCGGCGCAAAGGTGACGTTGCCACCGGCAGGAATGTCGACGCTCGGCACCTGCTGCATTTTCATCAGATCGTTTTGCATGACGTGCTCGTGCAACTGGGCTTCGCCTGCAATCGGCGAGTCGACACTGAGCAGCCGGTCAGCCGTTTTGCCGTTGTTGTGAATCACGAAATACGCCGCGACCGTTGGCGCATTGGGCGGCAATTCTTGCGACCACGGATGAGCGATTTCCAGCTCCCCGGCTTTGTATGCATGGGCATTGGCAAAACAGGCAGGCAGCAGCAATACAGCCAGGACGATGAGTTTGTTCAACATGGCAGTTCTCCAGAACGATTCAAAACGCAGGTCAATTGCGAGAAGGAATCACACCAGAGGGGAAGCACGGGGGTTGAGGCTTGGCCATTGCTGGCGCGGTGTCGGTGTATCGAGAGAGGCGGGAGGCAGGCTTCGATTGGCCTCGAAACGCGCGAAGTACAGTTGCGGCACATGCCCGGGCAATGCCACCAACGGCGCGGAACCTGAACAGCACCAGCAATGCTGCATGTTGGAGTGATCGTCACTCTGCGGGATTTGCTGTTCGATATTGCCCAGGGAAATCGCCACCATCCTGGTGCCGCTGGACGAACAGAAACTGCCCCACAACAACTGCTCGGCAGGCGATTTCGCCGTCTGCGCCATCGCTCCCGTCATCGGCATGGCGAGCATGTTGAACAGCACTGCGAAGCAGGCAATCCAGGCAAATGCGAGCCGTTGTCGGGACATGGGAAAAATCCGGTTGGGTGGGCGATCAGGCGCGGCTATTTAGCCTGATCAGGGCCGATAAGTAAAAAAACGGCGTGCGGTGTGGTGTCGCAGCGCCTGAGTTAGTAGGTGCAACATCCTGTGAGCCATTTCTGGTTCGCCATTTTGAAAGAGTGTAGCGACTTCGATTCGCAGTGCCTGAGCAAATTGTGGATCACTCTGGATTCGCGGCTCGACTAGTCAGCTGTTTTGTACTCGTTCTGCTGTCAGGGCTGCCAACACGTCACTCACCGACCCAAACTCCCGATCAACCCCCGGCAACACTGGCCGCTGCAAAACAATCACCGGCACCCCACGCTCCCGTGCCACTTCCAGCTTCGGCTCGGTCGCGGTGCTGCCGCTGTTCTTGCTGATCAGCACATCAATCTGCCGACGTTCAAACAGCGCACGTTCGTCCTCGATCAGAAACGGCCCGCGCGCGCCGATGATTTCGCAGCGTTCGTTGCCGGGGTAAACGTCCAGGGCGCGCAAGGTCCAGAATTGCTCTGGCGGTATTTCATGCAGATGTTGCAAGGGTTCGCGGCCGAGGGTGAACAACGGACGCCGGAACGGTTTCAGCGCTTGGATCAACTCGGCCCAGTCGCTGACATCTCGCCAATCATCGCCGGCCTGTGGTTGCCAGGCCGGACGCCTCAGCGCCCAACATGCAATGCCGCTCAACTGCGCGGCAGTGGCAGCGTTCTGGCTGATTTGTGCGGCGTAGGGGTGGGTGGCGTCCAGCAGCAGGTCGATCCCTTCATCGCGAATGAACTGCGCCAACCCTTCGGCACCGCCGTAACCGCCCACGCGAACCTGGCAGGTCAGATCTGTCGGCACACGCCCGACACCGGCCAGGCTATAGATGTGTTCTGACCCTAGGGTCCGGGCGATGGACAAGGCTTCCGTCACGCCACCGAGCAACAACACGCGCTTCATTGAAAAGCGCCCGCATGGCCGACAATCCCGCCCTGGCGATCGATGGCGAATACTTCGACCTGAACCTGCGCCGGCACCACGCTGCGAGCAAAGTCCAACGCGTGCTGACACACCGCATTACCGAGGGCGATGCCTGCAGCGCTGGCCATCGCCAGCGCTTGCTGGCTGGTATTGGCCTCACGAATCCCTTGCTGCAACGCCTCATCGGCCCCCATCGCCGCCGCCCACTCGGCCAGTTGCGGCAGGTCGATGCTCGAATGTCGGCTGTGCAAATCCATGTGCCCGGCCGCCAGTTTGCTGATCTTGCCGAAACCACCGCAGAGGCTGAGTTTATCCACAGGCACTTTGCGCAGGTGTTTGAGCACGGCGCCGACGAAGTCGCCCATTTCGATCAGGGCGATTTCCGGCAAGTCGTAGACCCGGCGCATGGTGTCTTCGCTGGCATTGCCGGTGCACGCGGCGATGTGCAGGTAGCCGTTGGTCTTGGCGACGTCGATGCCCTGATGGATCGAGGCGATGTAGGCCGCGCAGGAAAACGGCCGGACGATGCCGCTGGTACCGAGGATTGAAAGCCCGCCAAGAATCCCCAGTCGCGGGTTCATGGTTTTCAGCGCCAGCGCTTCACCGTCCTCGACGTTGACGGTCACCTCAAAGCCGCCGCTGTAGCCGAGCTCGTCGGCCAGCAGGGTCAAGTGGTCGGTGATCATCTTGCGCGGCACCGGGTTGATTGCCGGCTCGCCGACACCCAGCACCAGCCCCGGCCGGGTCACTGTGCCGACACCGCGACCGGCATTGAAGCGAATACCCGGTCGGGCATTCAGGCGCACGTGGGAATAGAGCAACGCGCCATGGGTCACGTCGGGGTCGTCGCCCGCGTCCTTGATCGTCCCGGCCTCGGCGCCGTCATCCATCAACCGACAGAACTCCAGACGCATCTGCACGTGTTTGTTTTTGGGCAGGACGATGTCCACGGCGTCGGAGCTTATTCCGCTCAGCAACAGTCGAGCCGCCGCCAGGCTGGTTGCGGTGGCGCAGCTGCCGGTGGTCAGGCCGCTGCGCAACGGTGCGGGTTGTTCGGCGGTTTCGTCACGCATCGAAAGGCTTCGTCACGTCCAGCAAGGTAATCGGCAACGCCTGACGCCAGGTATCGAAGTCACCCAGCGGTTGGGCTTGCGCGATATGGACCCGCGTCAGCTCACCGCCGTGCTGCGCGCGCCAAGCCATCAACGTCATTTCACTTTGTAGCGTGACGGCGTTGGCGATCAGTCGGCCGCCGGGTTTGAGTTGTGCCCAGCACGTGTCGAACACGCCTTCGCGGGTAACGCCGCCGCCGATGAAAATCGCGTCCGGGCGTTCGAGTCCATCCAGGGCCTGCGGCGCACTGCCGCGAATCAATTGCAGGCCGGGGACGCCGAGGGCCTCGCGGTTGTGCTCGATCAACCCCTGTCGCCCTTCGTCAGCCTCGATGGCCAGCGCCCGGCAACTTGGGTGCGCGCGCATCCATTCGATGCCGATTGAGCCGCTGCCGGCGCCGACGTCCCACAGCAGTTCGCCGGGGATCGGGGCAAGACGCGCGAGCGTGATGGCGCGCACGTCGCGTTTGGTCAGTTGGCCATCGTGTTTGAAGACTGAGTCCGGCAAGCCGGCCAGTCGGGAGAGGCGTTTGGTGTTGGGGTCAGCGATGCACTCGATGGCGATCAGGTTCAGATCAGCGATCACGGGATCGGTCCAGTCGTTGGCGACGCCGTCGATACGCCGTTCGGTTGCACCGCCCAGATGCTCGAGCACGGTCAGGCGACTCGCCGCGAAGCCGCGTTCACGCAGCAGCGCAGCAATAGCAGCCGGGCTCTTGCCGTCGTTGCTCAACACCAGCAAGCGAACACCACTGAACAACTGCGCATTGAGTGCGGCGATGGGGCGCGCAACCACTGAAAGCGTGACCACTTCCTGCAACGGCCAGCCCATTCGCGCCGCCGCCAGCGAGCAAGATGAGGGCGCCGGGAGTACCTGCATTTCGTCAATGGGCACTTGTCGGGCAAGGCTGGCGCCGACACCAAAGAACATCGGGTCGCCGCTGGCCAGCACGCAGACCGGTTCGCCGCGCAGCGCTAAAACCGGCTCAAGGGAGAAAGGGCTGGGCCACAACTGTCGCTCGCCACGGATGCACACCGACAGCAAATCCAGTTGCCGCTGACCACCAATGATCCGCGAAGCGCGCAGTAACGCGTGCCGGGCGTTTTTACCCAGGCCCTTGAAGCCGTCTTCACCGATTCCCACTACTGTCAGCCAGGGTGACATCTGCCGTCCTCAAAAAAAGTCCTCAAACGGACTGTTCCGACGGGCAGGCTTTTCATGCCGTCGAACAAAGCAGGCATAATACCGCGCCTTCGCCCGCGAAGCGCCTTTCCCACACTGCCGGTCGCCCCCTTGAACAAACGTCCGATGTCCTTAGCCTTACGCCCCTCGGCCTGCCCGGGGTTGCTGCGTATCGTCCAGGCGCTGGATGGCGGTATCTGCCGGATCAAGTTGAATGGCGGTTCGATCCGTGCGGACCAGGCCGAAGCGGTAGCCAGTGCAGCGGAGCGGTTCGCCGGCGGCGTGATCGAGGCGACCAACCGCGCCAATCTGCAGATTCGCGGGATCGGCAGTGAACATGACGCCTTGATCGATGGCCTGATGGCTGCCGGGTTAGGTCCAAGCACTGCCGCCGGCGACGATGTGCGCAATCTGATGCTCAGCCCGAGCGCAGGAATTGATCGGCAGGGGCTGTTCGACACGCGGCCGCTGGCCGAAAACATCCTCGCCACGCTGCAAAGCCATGAACGCTTCCATGACCTCAGCGCCAAGTTTGCCGTGCAACTGGATGGCGGCGAAGGTCTGGCGATGCTCGAGCATCCTCATGATCTGTGGTTGTCCGCCACTGAGCGAGAGGGCGAGTTGGTTTTTGCATTCGGTCTGGCGGGGTGTCCTGTGGACTCGCCTGTGGGTGCGGTGTCACTGGGCCAGGGCCACGCGCTGGTGGTCGCGGTGTTGGAATTGTTTCTTGACCTGGCGCGTCCCGACCAGACACGCATGCGGCATCTGCTCGCTGAATGCTCGCTCGACGAATTTCTCTCCCATCTGGCCAAACGTGTGCCGTTGATGCCTATCAAGGGTCGGCAGCGCAAGGTAAGTCCGAGTGTCTTGCACATAGGCGTTCATCCACAGCGTGAGGCGCAGCGTGTGTATATCGGCGCGGTGCCGCCGCTGGGCCGTCTCAATCCCGCGATGCTTAGAGGCGTCGCACAACTGGCGCGTGACCAGGGCGACGCCAGCCTGCGTTTCACACCTTGGCAAAGCCTGTTGTTACCCGGTGTTCATGTCGACGATGCGCCGCAAGTTATCCACAACCTTGAACAACTCGGCCTGCGTTGCTTGGCCGACGATGCCTTGGCGCACGTGGTCGCCTGCACCGGTTCGACGGGTTGCGGCAAAGGCCTGGCCGACACCAAGAGCGATGCTCGACAACTGGCGGCGCTGCTGCAGCGTCACGGCCAGACACTCAACGTGCACCTGTCTGGCTGCCCGCGCTCCTGCGCGGCCGCGCACACTGCGCCGGTCACGTTGCTGGCGGTTTCTCCCGGTCACTACGACCTCTTTTTTCGCGAGGCAGCGCAGCCGCATTTCGGCGCACTGCACGCACGCAACCTTACTATTGAAGCGGTCGCCGCCTTGCTCGACGCCCGCTCACGGAGCCCCCTTGATGCTTGATTACATCCGCGACGGCCAGGAGATCTATCGCAACTCCTTCGCGATCATTCGTGCCGAGGCCAACCTCGAGCGTATTCCGGCCGATCTGGAGAAACTCGCGGTCCGTGTGATCCACGCCTGCGGCATGGTCGACGCCATCGACGGGCTGCAATTTTCCGAAGGCGCGGGTAAGGCCGGGCGGGATGCGCTGGCCGCCGGCGCCCCGATCCTGTGTGACGCGCGGATGGTCAGTGAAGGCGTGACCCGCACGCGTTTGCCTGCGAACAACGAAGTCATCTGCACCCTGCGTGATGACAGCGTTCCGCAGCGTGCCCGCGAGCTGGGCAACACCCGCTCCGCCGCCGCGCTGGAGCTATGGCGCCCACACCTGGAAGGCAGCGTGGTGGTGATCGGCAACGCGCCGACCGCACTGTTTTATCTGTTGGAAATGCTCGACGCCGGCGCGCCGAAACCGGCACTGATCCTCGGCTTCCCGGTGGGCTTTGTCGGTGCCGCCGAATCCAAGGCTATGCTGGCGGCAGACAGCCGTGGCGTGCCTTTCGTCATCATGCAAGGTCGGCTGGGCGGCAGCGCCATGGCCGCCGCCGCCGTCAATGCCCTCGCCACGGAGATCGAATGATGCAGCAACCTGGACGTTTGATCGGCCTGGGCGTCGGCCCCGGTGATCCGGAACTGATTACCGTCAAAGCCCTGCGCCTGCTGCGCGAATCGCCGGTGGTGGCGTACTTCGTCGCCAAGGGCAAAAAGGGCAATGCCTTCGGCATCATCGAGGCGCATTTGCAAGACGCGCAAACGCTGCTGCCGCTGGTGTATCCGGTGACCACCGAAGCATTGCCGGCGCCGCTGTCGTATGAGCAAGTGATCAGCGATTTCTACGATGCGGCGGGTGAAGAACTGGCCGCGCACCTGGACGCTGGCCGTGACGTGGCGGTGATCTGCGAAGGCGATCCGTTCTTCTACGGCTCCTATATGTACCTGCACGATCGACTGGCCGAGCGCTATCAAGCCGAAGTCGTGCCGGGCGTTTGCTCGATGCTCGGCGGTGCCTCGGTACTGGGCGCGCCGCTGGTGTATCGCAATCAGAGTTTGTCGGTCCTGTCGGGCGTATTGCCCGCCGACGATCTCAAGCGTCGTCTGGGCGATGCCGATGCCGCGGTGATCATGAAGCTGGGGCGCAACTTCCCCAAGGTCCGTCAGGTGCTCGAAGAACTCGGGCTGGCGGAACGTGCGCTGTACGTCGAACGCGCGACCATGGCCAATCAGAAAATCGTCCCCCTGGATCAGGTCGAGCCGATGTCCTCGCCGTACTTCTCGCTGATCATTGTGCCCGGCGAACGGTGGCAAGGCTGATGGCCCGTCCAGTTCCGGCGATTGTCATTCTGGGCAATGGCAGCCTCGCGACCGCGCGCAAGATTGCGCAGCTATACCCCGGCGCATTGATCCATGGCCTGGCCGAGCGGGTGGAAGGCGCGGACCGCGTTTATCACGAATTCGGCGCCACCTTGCGTGAGTTCTATCAGCAGGACACGCCGATTATTGCCTTGTGTGCGGCGGGCATTGTGATCCGCACCCTGGCGCCGTTACTGCTGGAAAAAGGCGTCGAGCCGCCAGTGCTGGCCGTGGCTGAAGACGGCAGCGCCGTGGTGCCGCTGCTCGGAGGCTTAGGGGGCGTGAACGTCATGGCGCGCGAGATTGCTGCCGGTCTCGAGGTTGCTGCGGCGATCACCACCAGCGGTGAACTGCGCTTTGGCACCTGCCTGCTCAATCCACCCAGCGGTTACGCCCTCGGCGATCTGGAACGGGGCAAACGCTTTGTCTCGGATTTGCTCGCCGGCCAAAGCGTACGCGTCGAAGGGGCTGCGCCGTGGCTGGCGCAGGCGCAGTTGCCGCAAGATCCTCACGCGCAGCTGTCGATCCATGTCGGCCATGCCGAGCGGACACCGGCAGCCAATGAATTGATGATTTACCCGCGCAATGTGTTGGTGGCGGTGAGCGGTGAGGTGGCGGGGCTGTCAGGCGCCATTCGCGCGACCCTGCGGCAAGCGAAAATCGCCGTGCAATCGGTGGTGTGCCTGTTGGCCAGCGATCTGAACATGGCCAGCACGGCATTGCGCGAAGCGGCACTTGAACTGGGTGTGCCCCTGCGGTTTGCATCGGTCAGCGGCGGCGTTAGCGAGTTGTCCCGCCACACGGTGCCGAACGCTACCATCGTGTCAGCGGATCCCGGCATTGCCATCGCGGTGGCCTCTGAGCCGTTGGACGCTGCGCAGATCGGCCGGGCGCGCGGTCGTTTGGCGGTCATCGGTCTGGGCCCTGGCGCCGCCGAACTGATGGTGCCAGCGGTCAAGGCCGAACTCGCCAGGGCCACCGACATTCTCGGCTACGAAACTTACGTGCGCATGGCCGGGCCGTTCCGCGAAGATCAAGTGCTGCATTGCACCGACAACCGAGAAGAGATGCAGCGTGCCCGCCACGCCTTCGAGCTGGCGGCGCAAGGCCGTTCGGTGATTGTGGTTTCATCCGGTGACCCCGGTGTGTTCGCCATGGCGGCGGCGGTGCTTGAAGCGTTGCATGAGTCGAGTGAGCCGAGCTGGCACAGCGTCGACCTGGAGATTCTTCCGGGTGTTTCAGCATCGCTGGCGACGGCTGCTCAGGCCGGTGCGCCGTTGGGCCACGACTTCTGCGTGATGTCGCTGTCGGACAACCTCAAGCCCTGGGCGATCATCGAGAAGCGCCTGGACCTGGCCGCCGAAGCAGACCTGGCGCTGGCGTTCTACAACCCGATCTCCCGCGCGCGGCCGTGGCAATTGGGCCAGGCACTGGAAATCGTCGGCCGGCATCGCACGCCGGAAACGGTGGTGGTGCTGGGCCGCGACATCGGTCGCCCTGGTCAGACGCTACGGGTGACCACGCTCGGCGAATTGACCCCCGACCAGGTGGATATGCGCACCATGGTGCTGATCGGTTCCTCCACCACCTGCGTGTTCCCTCGTGCCGAGGGTGGCGAGTGGGTGTATACGCCTCGTTGGTACGGCATCAAGCCTGCCTCCTGAACCTTAGCGGCCCCGCGCGGGCCGTTTTTCACTGAATAGATTCCCGCCTGTTCGTTGGCTCTTTTGCCCTGGCGTTGGTGCGTCATCTATTTCACCAGTCGTTGTGGGATTTATGACTCTCTCCACGAAGAATTAATACTGTTTTCTGTCGCTGCTTTCCTTCTTTATCCAGTGCTTTTTTTGCAGTCAAAAACGTCGGTGTTGCGCATGAGTCACAACGCCGCCTGTTTGCTGGCGGCCCTGGCGATAATGTTTGTCTAAGTACGCTTGTTTAAGTCGGTAATAAAAAGTTTTATTTTCGTAAAATTTGATTGTGTTGAAATTAATTGAATTTCTTCCAGTTTGAAGTGCCCGCTTTTACGATTTAGTTTTGTCTCGTGTGAAGTAGTTGCTTCACGTATTGATCTGGTCTCGTTCAAAAATACGAAAGGGTTGACGTTGTCGTCGAGCGGTATTTGCGCGGCTGGCTTGCAGAATTAAATTGCATTTGTTGAAGCTGGAGAGTGTCTTGCCTAATAGTCATTTGGATGTTCCGTATATCGGTGAATATGTAAAGTTCGCAAAACTCCTTAATCTTAAAGATCTTGAGCATGCGTTGATTGCTCACAAAGGTAACCCTGAGTATGACGCCGTCTTCCGGTATTACTCAGGCTGCATCGACTTGCTTGATTCGCCCAGGATGCTGGAGCCGCTGGGCCTGTTGAAGCAGGCGTTGGCATCTTTTGTCGGGCCGTTGGGTCGACCACGACGAGCGACTGAGTCGCTGCCTCCCGAGCGCGCGGCCCCCGACGTGACAGACCTCTACGAACGACTCGAAGGTTTCGAGGCGCGTTTGTCGAACGGTACGCAGCAGTTGCAAATTCCCAGAACAAACGTGCCTGACAATCTGCATTTTGTCTGGCTCGGCGGTGGTATAGGCGATATCCAGCGCGACTACATCAATATCTGGAAGCAAACATTATCCGGGCAGGGTTACACCCTCAAACTCTGGTACGACAGCGATGCATTGCTGGCTTACGAAACCAATCGGATTATTGTCGAGGCCGCCAAGGCTGACGCCATGCTTAATGGCGGGCAGGACAGTGGTGACGCTTTTGAACTTGGCGATAAGTATGAAGAGCGGGTTATCGCTCTCAAGCAGCAGATGTTTGCACACATTAATAAAGCGGTAGAAAGCGGTGAGAGCGCCGACAACGCCAGGATCGATCTGTTGGTTCGAGCCTATCGCCAAGATGAAGGACGGTTGAAAGTACTAAGGGAGAAAAACCGCCAGAGTCTGTTGTCGATGAAAGAGGGCGCTGTTGTTCTTCGCGATCTCGCCAGCGAGGCGGCACCGTTGTACTTGCAGGGCATCTACGAGCGAGAAATCAGCTTGCGTGGCAACTTTGCGGCCGCCTCCGATATTGTCCGCGCCGAGGCACTATTCGCCGACGGTGGCAGTTATGCCGACGTGGACAGTCTGCCAGCGTTGTTAGAAAACCTGGGCGGAGTGGATATCAGCCGGTTTGGCTCGGATGCACGCCTGGGCGTTTTGCAGTTGATACTTGACCACCGTCCTGAGTGGATGCCGGGGCGGCAGGTTATACGCAGCAAGTACACAAACTATTTCGAGCTAATTCCTCTGGCGCACCGTGAGGCGCTGGAGAATTTCGCCAAGAGCAGCCCTGATATCAGCAGTGTTTTCCGGCGCCCGGTAGAGCGTCAGGTGCAACCGGATGGACTGCGTGCCGTCGCCGAGCAAAGCACGATGAGTAACGCGTTCATGATGGCTCATCCAGGGTCAGCGATGCTCAAGGCCGTTCTTGACCGTTTCAGGCTTAACTATGAAGTGGTTGATGCCACCGCCCGGTTAGCGGTTGAAAGAAAGATCGCGCTTATCGATGCCCAGGCCGTCAGTAACGTTGCCGAGGAGGTGGTCGAGAAGCGGTTCGGGCCCTTGCATGAACTGTCGATGGAGGAAGAAATAGCGGTCAGGTTTTTGGTTGAAGCTTGCGCTGCTTACTACAGCGACGGAATCCGTCCACAGAGTGAAGTGACCATTTATCTGAGCGGGCCTGCTGCGATGCGCGATGGGCTGGCGGATTACGAGAAGATGCATTTCACCCCACTGGGCGCTGAAGCTTGGAGAGCTGAAGTCGCCATACCCGCTATCGCAACCGTCAACCGGGCGACCGAGGAGGAGTTGGATCACTCATGGAAGGAGAACGAGAGCGACACGGCTCAGTGGCTCAACAGAGAGAAGCAGCGTTGGCAGGCCGGGACGTTCAAAGCCCGCTATGCCGGCGATGTCGCACAACTGCTCAAGTACCAGAGTATTGATTTCGAAGAAGGCTGGCCGGTGATCGAAGGTCGTCATGTGTTGATCTGCGATCTGTTGCAGCGACTGGCCGATGATCTCGGTGCTCCATTTCGCCAGGCCATGAGTCAGCGCCACAACGGCAACGTGACGTTTGAAAAGCCATTGTCCCTGAGCTTCGATGACCGGCAAGCGATCATCGCCCAGGACGCCAGCATCCGCCCTCCGGCATCCCTTCCGGGCGAGGCGACACAAAACCTGTCGGTGGATGAACTGCTGAGCCGGGTCGCCAAAGACCCATTGCTCACCGTGAAGCTAAACCCGCTGCAACGTCTGTTGCTGGGTGGGCTATTGGGGGTCAATACCCTGGATAACCAGCATTTTGATACCGCCAGTGCAGCGCTTGAAAACCTTGCCAATACGATGTCGGAGTTAGGCGTCATCCACCGTTACGGGGCCATTGAACGGGAGTTGTTCAAGCAAAGTCATCCGGCTTTCCTTGCCGGGTTGACGCGTGCTTCCAACCCGCCTGTGGCCTTGTCCGAAACGAGTATTGAACTCAAGAAACAGGCACTCGAACGTCCGCTGACCCTGGTGGAGTGGGGGCGTTCGGTCGCCAGGATTCAGCAAGTGGCGAAGCTCGAATACCGCGACCGTATTGGCGAGCGAATCGGTGAAGTGCTGGAGAGCTTTGATCACGGCAGTTTCAAATTGGTGCCCCAGGACTTGTTACTCGAAGGGTCGGGCGATCGGGTTGCCGGACGCTGTTACCCACTGGCTCTGGTCATGGCAGCTGCGCTCCATGAAGGCAGTCACGCGGCCAATACCTTGTGTGAACGCTTTTACCTGGCGGTTACCGAGCCTGAAGCCGGCGACTCAAGGGGATTTGTGAACATGATCGAGGAACTGCGTGACGTCCCGGTCAATGAAATAGGCGAGCCCTTGATGCGCTCCGACCTGACTCAGATCGTCGCGATGCTGGAAGAAAAAACGGCCACGACCACCCTGATGCTCAACTCGGACAACCACTCGATGCTGGTTGCGAAAACGCTTGAGGGGCCGCACAGCGCTTACCTGCTCTACGATCCGAATTTCGGGATCTTCGAGTTTGCGACGGCCTCGACGTTCAGTGAGGCGCTGACGCACTTTTTCATCCGCAAGGAAATGGCCAGGCATTACGCCGCCTTTGGGGATGTGGCACGTCCGACTTTTGACTTGATCGAACTCAATGGCGCTGGGCTGAACGCCAGGGTGCTTGCATCCGGCGCTCAGGTCTCCAGTCTGCTGGCGTCGGGAGCGTTGCCTGAGCAGGCGCCTCGGATAAGACAACGGTTGGCCAGCGCCCGAGGGCAGTCGTTGGTCAACAATGCGGTGCTGGGCAGTTCTTTGTTGGAACTGGACGCGCACTGGTGGGGGGGGCAGATCGCGCAGGCGACACGGCAGTTGCAGGAGCAACACGGGCTGGCGTCGGATTCTGTTGCGTTGTTCGAGACACTGGAGATAACGCCGACAGGGGAATACACCATCAGTCTGGTCAATACCGATGCCGGGCAGACCCTTGAGCGTGTCACCACCGGCGACCACCGGTTCCTGAGAATTAAAAACTTCCTCCGCGAAACCTTCCATTCATTGGCCGCTCGCCCACGGGAGCCGGTCAGTCCGCTTGATCCGACGGACGCCGGCAGCGTTCATACGCTCAATGCCGGGTTCACCGTACAAGCCTTGATGAACGTACTGCGTCATCACGAGATGGCAGCGAGCAGTGGTGACAAGGCCCTGACCACCGCTATTCGCCTGCATGCCTACGTCAACTATGCCCAACTGGCCCACGGCAACGTAGTGGATGTGCTCGGCGTCGTGAAGCTGGTGCGTCAGGCACTGGACGATGAAAATCTGATCGCCCGCACCAGCGCACCGTTGGTGCAAAAGGCCTTGGGGCATCTCACCAATGAAGGCGTCGGTACTGTGCTGGGGCTGGTGAATGTCGGGTTTGATATTTATCAGCTAAGCCACGCCACCAATGACGTTGAAAGGGCGCAGTTCGGGACGCAGCTGGCCTTTGACTCCGCGAGTGCGGTGGTAGGTGTAGCCGGTCTGGGTGCGGCACTGGCTGGCGCGGGTACGGTGGCCGCGGTGCTTGGGGGGGGCGGGGTGATTGTGGGCGGGCTGGCGGTGGGCGTTGCGGCCCTGGCCGAAGGCTTTGCGACCATTGCGGAGGAAGCCAAGGAGGTCGGGCTGTTTTTTGATGGGCTGGAAAAGGCGTATCTACAAGGCGGCTATCACCTGGACGCGGCGGCGAATGCCTGGTTTGTGCATCCCTTGCTGGTATTCACCGCAGTGGATCTTCGTGCATCCACCGTCCATTTCGACAGTCCGAAACTGTTCCCGCTTCGGGACCATTTCGGGGTTCCGGATTTCGATGTGGATTACGACCGCGCCATCGATATTCGTCAGGGACTTGCGTTGCCGGACTCGGCGAGTTTTTCACCACCGCCAGGACAGACGATCGTTCTGCCCTGCAGACCCAAGACCTGGTACGGCTACGAATACAAGTTGCTGCCGTTTGTCACGTTTCGTCATGCCGGCGGGTTCGACACGGCACGTCGACTGGAGCAGAAGAATAAACAGGGGCAATGGCAGTTTCTGTTTTCGTTCTACTCGTTTCCCGGTGAGTACGTGGTCAACCGGCTGAACCCGGTCTACAAACCAACGGTATTCAACGTTCGTCTCGATAATATCGAGCGTTCACTGGCGGTACCTGCGCTGCCGAAGGTGTGGCACGGGCTGGTGTCCTACCGGGTAGAAGGCGCAGGTGCTCAATGTTCCCTGTTGCTCAATCCTGGCGTGAGCCTCGAACTCGTCGCGCCTGGTCACACGGCCATGCTCTGGGTACTGCGGACTCCATGGCTGGCGGAGACAGACATCCGGATAGACGCGGGGGGACACCTTGTTTCGGGGACGCTGGATGTGACGTTCAGTGGCGGTGGCGCTCACCATGTATTGCTTAAACTGGCGGGTAACAAAGTCGTGCTTGTAGAGCTTGCTACCCAGCGGCTGGAGGTCGTCGAAGAAGAGGCCGATCCGGCCCTCGGAGAACAAGCATTGCTGGATCACTTCAAGACACTGACCCATGAGCATCGCCTGGCCACGACTTACACCCCGGTTCGCAACTTCGTGGTGCCGTTCGAAAAGCCGGACGAACCCAGGACGGTAGTCGCGTATTACGACTCGGCACAGGATCGTTTCCTGTACATCCGCGACCCGAATGTCCTGTTGTCCGATGAGGTGGTATTGGGCGCGGTGTTGGAGGATTCGGCTTACTTCTATCACCCCGAGAGTTTCGATGTCTGGCAGGTCAATGCGGTCACCGGGACGCTGGTTCAGCACTATCGTTTGCTGATTAGAGATGGCCTGGCGATTGTCCGCTGTGAGGCCGTGACCAATGGCGGCATTCAGATCGTGCAGCAGCTCACTGGAAAGGACGGTCAGCGCGATGAACTGACCTATGTGATCCATGACCGGACCGTGTTGCTCAGCTCGATCACCCGCGGTCAGGATCCTGCACTGCAGGCTGTTCTGGAGGCTGACACGCTGAAGGACTGGACGCAGGTGCTGGGTGACTATGTATTGCCGGCAGAGTCCGCCAATACAGTTAACTGGCGTCCCGGTGCACTGGTTTCGGTTTGTTGGCAGATGGATGCCGAGTCGCGGGATCTGGTCTGGGTGCGCAACCGTGACGGGGTGATTATCCGTGTACCTACGAGGCGTCACCGTTTACGGGGATGGGCCGATTCGATCAAGGCCTTGAATGAGCTTCTGCTCATCGCGCCCGCCGGTGTCGAGGGCGACGTGTTCGTTACCTACGACAAACCTCGCCAAAGCCTCATGCGTCAGCAAAGATCGATGGAGGAGGGTCGCGCACAATGGTCGTCCAGAAAAATCTCCCCCCCAGGGCTGAAAAATGTTGTCGCCGTTGAGCGGGACTATCTCGTCCTGACCGACGCGGGTCTGTTCTTTGACATTATGCCGGACGGGAATCTGAGATTTGGCGGGCTGACCGAGCACTGGTTCAAGGATCAAACTCAATGGTGGTTGGCGCTGGCAAGGGTTGCGTTGCAATACCCGGTGCCGAGTTTTGCCCTCCTGGGGTTGGCCGGTTTCAAGGGCGGTTTGTGCGCCTGGTACCTGGGTGGTCGGCTGCTGCTCGCTGAGATGGGGCACGGCAAAGAAGTCCGGTTGCTGAGTATTACTCCAGACAATCAGGCCACCTGGCTGTTTGATCTTTCAACCGGCAAGATTGTCCGTCAGGGTTTTATCGATCCAGACCACTTGAGCACGGCATTTGCCCAGGGAACGAAACTGTTACTGGCGGAGGCATTGCCAGCCCCGACGCTGGAATGGGCGAGCTGGACCTTCAGCGACGTAACGGTGGAAGGCTCTGGCCTGAGGGCAACGACGCTTGAAGGCGTGGAGGTGGATTTACAGTACAACGAACCGGTACGGATTACGGGCGTTAACAGCCATTGGGTCGCGGCACTGGAAGGTGAGTTGAGTGAGGGCCTGGCGGCGCTGGCGAACGAACATCGATGCGCCGATTTTCTGTCTGTCAAAGACCCTGACTACCCACAATGGTACGTGGTCCGGACCGGACGGTTGATCCGCATTCCGAAGACCGCTAGCGCTGCGCAATTCACGCTCGTCGGCACCCAGCATCAAACCAATGTGATGCTGCATGACCGCAAGGATGGTTTTGTGCACACCTATCCGCAAAACAGTAGGTTCGGGCCGCTCGACTATGTCCAGCGAAACGCCGAAGTACTGGTGGTCGAGGGGGCGGAAACGCGTACGGATCTGCTCCCGTTGATTGCCGATGATGTCAGCATCCTGGTGCTCAAAATGGGTCAAGGTTCTACGACCTGTCGGCTTACCAGAGCCGCATGGTTGAAACTTGAATCGGTCATTGTCGATTGCCGCCATTCGCTCGACCAGTCGCCTTCGGTTCCGGGAAAACTGATCTGGGATATCGTGGTTGCGGATCAGTTGTGGGCGAGCCGGGTCGCTGAGCACTTGGTGATTGTGGATGCGGACAGCGGACACAGTTTGATCTTTCGCGACGTATTCTCGACCGATGTTGTTTTTCACCGGAACGTATTTCTGGCGATGAGCGGCTATCAGTCTTTCGCGGTGTCAACACTGGTAAGTACCCTGGTTGCCAGGAAGGGCAGCACGAGCAATGTGTTACTCAAAGATATTTTGCCCACCGCAATAGTTGAAGAAATAGAAAATTGAATTCTGACCGCCCCTGACACATTGCGCCTGTTCAATGCGTGAGTGGCGGTCGGATTTTTTTCATAAGGATATGAAAATGAAAAGTACAACTACCGGAACACTGAATCAGACTGACACTTTTTCCATGCCGTTTGATCGCAGCGAGTTGGTGTTTGCGTTGAGCGGCTTCAAAGACATGCCGGAGCACGCAGCGGCTTTGCGTTACTTCGACGGTGCTACCGAAGCGTCGAGTCTGGACGCCCAACTGACGCCGATAAGTCTATTGAAGGAAACGCTCGAATCAAAAAACCCGAAAGGTTCGGCTGCCACACTGCAAAAAGTCCGGGATAAACTGACGGACTATTACCTGCGTTTGAGTACGACTGTCGAACTACTGAATACGGTCAAACCCGTCCCCAAAAAGTTGCACTTTGTCTGGGTGGGCGGTGGCATTGGCGCTATTCAGGGAGACTACATCAATGTCTGGAGGCAAATGCTTGCCTCAAAGGGTTACAGCCTCAACCTGTGGTATGACAGCGATGCGTTGCTGGCCCATGAGACCAATCGCATTATCGTCGAGTCAGCCAAGGCGCTGGGGACGATTGCTGCGCCACAAGGCGCAGTCGATACGCCGGCGGCGTTGGCTCGGCGTTACATCGAGCGAACTCGAGTGTTGCGACAGCAGATGTTCGAGCACATCCAGTCCGTCACCCAGGCGGGCGGCAGCGCTGATCAGGCGCGAATTGATCTTTTAGTCAGTGCCTATGGTCAGAATGAAGGAGCGCTCAAGGCACTCAAGGCGCGCAATCTTCAATCGCTGCAACGCGTGGAAGTTGTCCATCGAGACATTCGCGTAGCGCTGATCGATCAACCGTTGTTCGATATTTATGAACGCGAAATTGCGTTTCGCGCCAACTTGGCAGCCGCATCCGATATCACACGGTTACAGGTTCTGAATCTCGAGAGTGGAACCTATCTTGACGCTGACTTGCTGCCGTCTCTGCATAAAGTACTCGGTGGTGTGGACCTTGCCGCCTTCAGTGCCGAAGAACGTATAGGTGTGATGCAAGTATTGTTTGATCACAACCCGACAATACTTCCGAATCGGGGGCAGGCCTATGCAGATTTTCGCCCCAAGGTGCCGGAGCAACACAGAGAGGCGATAACAGTCTTTGCCAAAAGCATGCCGTCCCTCAGCGATATTTTTGCGCCGTTCAATGACGTCATGGTTGCAGAGAACGGGCTGCGCGTCGGGAACAAAAACACGCCTGATTCGATGCCGAATCAAATCAAGACGCCGTTTAACGGATTATCCAATGCCCTGTTGAGTGGTCATGCGGGCTCTGCGCAACTTGCCGCCGTTATGGAAAAAATTCGCAGCAACTATCAGTTCCTGGATCGGGTCGTTACGCAGGCCTTGAGCAGCAATGTATCGCTTCAGGATCGCCAGGCATTTCCCGATCTGATTATCCGGGAGCTGGAGAAACAACACGGTTCGATTTCAAGCTGGAAGGCGAATCTGCAAAGCCTCAACAGTTTTTTGCAGGCGATCATTGACTATGATGCCGACGGCATCAGGTTCGGTGCCCAATCGGCCATTGCGATGAGCGGGCCGACGGCCGTATCCAGCGGTTTGAGTGAGTTTGTCGAAGACCATGCGATGCTTGAAAGCCGCCAACTGATCAGCGACAAGGTTGACCTGTTCGACGGCTTTAACCTCGCCACCGAAGAAGAAACCCATCACAGCTGGAAAGACAATGCCAAGACTGAGGTGGCCTGGTTCGAGCTTGAAACACTAAAAGCGAGCCAGGGCGGCTATAAGGCCCATTTCAAAGGCAACATCACTGAGCTGCTTAAAGGTCAGCTTATGACGTTTGAAAAGGGTTGGCCTGTGATTGAAGGCCGCCCGGTTTTACAGGCCGACATCTTGCAGCAACTGGTGGACGGCCTGGGCGCCCCCTTCATCCGGGCCATGAACGAAAAACTTAGCGGCGACCTGAGCTTCGATAAGCCTTGGTCCCTGAGCTTCGATGAGCGTCAGCGGATCCTGGCGCAAGCCGGTGTCGAACTTCCGGTTTCACACGGTTTTGAGCCGATCGGCAACTTGAACGAAATGATTGCCCGTATTGGCCACGGCGCTCTGCCGCTTGATCAACTGAGCCCGGTACATCGGGTATTACTCGGTGGGCTGTTCGGCGCGCAGACGCTGGATAATGGCGGATTCGAGGAGGCCTGGCAGCGCACCCGAACCCTCGCTCAGAGCACCGCCGACCTGGGTTTTGCCCAGCGTTATCTGGCCATCGAACAGGCCTTGCTCGCACGCAGGCATCCTGCATTCGAAGCCGGGTTTGCAGCGGCTCAGGCAATGGCTGAACCATCGAAGCACAGTGCTCAGGTGCTCAAGGCCCTTGCGTTCGAGAAGCCGTTGACCTTGCGTCAATGGGGCGAGCACATGGCCCGCATCAGGTTTCAGGCCCAATACGAGCTGCGTCACCACATCTTCCAGCGCAGCGCCACGGTGCTCGAAACCTTCATCGCGCAAGGTGCTTCGGCGGGGCGGTTGATGCCGCAGGGATTGTTGGTCAGGGGTGAAGGCGATCCCGGAAGGCGCTGTTATCCACTGGTATTGGCCATGGCGGCAGCCATCGAAAAAGGCCCCTCGGCCGTGGACGCTTTGAGCGCCAGGCTGGCCAATGCCAACCTGGCGCCCGATGCCAATGAAACCCATGCCTTTCTATTGGCCCTTGATGAGTTGCGGACGGTGCCAATGGCACAGTCGGGCACTTTATCAGGCGCGTCCGGGCTGGATCAGGTCCTGCAGACACTGGATACCAGGACTTCCACCAGTACCTTGATGCTCAACACCGAAAGCCATTCCCTGTTGGTGGCAAAAATCGTCAATGGCGAGTCCAGTGCCTACCGCTTCTACGATCCGAATTTCGGTGTCTTCGGATTTGACCGGGCGCAGGACCTGCACCGTGCTCTTGAGCAGTTTCTGAGCATCCCTGAGCTGGCCAAACTCTATGAGATCAGTCACCTGACGGAAGCGACGTTCAACGTCGTCGACCTCAATGGCCCTCGTATCGCCGATCTGGCGCTGCCGTCGCAGATCAATGTGTCGGGTTTGCTGAGTCATGATCCGATCAGCACCGGTGTGACGGTGGCTCCATGGGAACACCACGCTGAGTTACGCGCCCGTTCATTGTCGGAAAATGCCCGGCTGGGGCGTGGACTGAACGAACTGGACGCCCGTCACTGGGCGCAGAAAATTCAGCACAGCGCTGATCGTCTCTACACAGAAAGTAACCTTGGGCGAGACTTTGTTCCGGTGTTCGACAGTGTGCGAGAGGTGTCGGGTGGGCACTATGAAATCAGCCTGGTCAATCTCAAGGACCCCACGCGCACCGTGACGGTGCCCAGTACAGACGGCGTTCTGTCGCGAATCCGCGCCTACTTGACGGAGACCTTCCAGACGCTGTCGGTCAAGCCGTCCGTACCGGGTAAAGTCGACCCGACCGATGTCAGTGCCGTGCATACCTTGAATGCAGCTTTTACGGTTCAGGCGCTGCTGTTAGCGCTCCAATCCCATGAGCAAATCAGCGACATCAACGAAGACCGGAGCCTGACGACTGCCGTGCGAATGCATGGTTACCTCAGTTATGCGCAACTGGCCCATGGCAATCTGCTCGACGTCGTGGATTTGCTCCAACTGTTCCGGGTGGCGTTAAACGACGCACCGCTGGTGGCCAGGACCACCTCCTCGGTGGTGGTCAACGCGCTGGGACATATTGCCAGGGATGGTTTGGCCACGGTTATGCAACTGGCCACGCTGGGGTTCGATATCTATCTGCTGGCCAATGCCAAGGACGATCTGCAACAGGCGCAATACGGCACGCAGTTAGCCTTCGATTCGGCGGGGCTAGCACTGTCTGTGGCGGGCATAGGCGCCGGCCTGGCAGGTGCCAGTACGGCAGCTGCGTTTCTTGGCGGAGCCGGTGTGATTTTGGGCGGGTTGGCCATTGGCGTAGGCGCGCTGGTCGAAGGGTTCAACGGCATATTGATGCGAGGACGGCGGATCGGTTTGTACCTGAACCGCGTCGATAAGGCGTATCGCTCGGGCGGTCACTCGATCAGGGAGGGTGTGTTTTATCCGAATCCTTATGCGGTCATCCGCGAGATTGATTTGCGCAACCAGCGACTGACGTTCGGCAGTCAGGAAATTTTATCGGCCAACACCACCACGCTGCACCCGCCGACTGACAATCCTGATCGTTCGAAAGCCATTAACATTCGACAACACCTCGAGTTGCCGGAGCATGCGGCTATTGGCGATTTGACGACCTTTCAGGCCATTGTCCTGCCGTGTGTGGCCAACACCTGGTTCGGTTTCGATTACAAGGCCCTGCCGTTTTCGACCACACGTTCCGAGCATTTTGAAACTGCGCTGAAGCTGGAGTACGACGCAGCAGACAATCGCCAGTTCTGGTTTACCTTTTACAAGTTCCCCACCGAATACATCATGCACAACTTGTATCCGATAGAAGTCGAGACGACGATCAGTGTCTTGCTGGATGAGGCGCCGCGTTCGTTGCTGGTGCCCGAGCTGCCCAAGATGTTGCACGGCAAGCTGTCCTACAGTATTGAAGGGGTGGGTGGTCATTGTGCGCTGACACTTGTTCCGGGCGTGCGATCGGTCCATCTGTCGCTGGCACAGAAGGCTCGGCCCATGGCCTGGACGCTGCGTGCGCTTTGGTTGAGCGAAGAGGATGTCGTTGTCGGCAAAGGCCTTTTGAAGGTGGGGGCTGTCGATGTTCACGTCATGGGTACGCCTGAATTGGTTATCCAGACTTCGCATCACTCGTTTCGAGTTGACTGGGCGAAACAGCAGTTGCTGCTCGAAGAACTGGAGAGCGACCCGACTGTCGACATTGCGATGATCCAGGCCCGAATCAGGAAACTGGGCCGCACCAATCGTTTGGCCAGCCCGTTTACAGCGGTTCAGAATTTCCCGGTTCCGTTCGCCGACCCGCAAGCACCACAACTCACCACGGCGTTTTATGAGCAGGCTCGTGATCGTTTTATCTACGCTCGCGACCTCCCATCAGCACTGGCGAACCAAGTCAGGCTGGGCGCGGTTATGGGTGGGCAGGCGTATTTCTATTGCGCCCAGGAAGCACTCATCTGGCGCTCTGACGTGGTCACCGGGCAGGTCAATCGATTCTATAGGCTGATGGACCCGGTGCCCGGTTCGAGCATTTCGGTGTTCCAGGTCCTGGGGCAGGGGGTTATTCGGATTGTCCAGCAAGTGACCCAGCGCACCGGGCGTGAAGCCGAGGCGGTCTACCTGTTGGGTGAGGATGAAGTCTTACTGCTGGCGATTGCAGGTCATCTGACCGACCGTCAGCAAGACCTGCTGTCCAAGGGCACCCTGCCAGGGTGGTCGAACTTCTTGTGGGATTACGAACTGTTGGTCAAGGACTCGAAACTTTTGCCTTTGACCCACGTGAAAGTCGTGGATTATCAGCCCGCGGCGTTTGTCTCGATAACACCTTTGACACAGGGCAGAAAGGATCCGGTCAGCACGTGGATCCGTGCTGCCGATGGCCTGGTGATCCGTCCCAATGTGCCGCAGATTGAGGGGCCGGGCGGCACGGTCAGCCCGATGTTGCTGACACCCGCGACCAGCACGGGCGATACCGTCCTGTTCTTTGACAAGCGCAATCGGACCCTCTATCGCCAGAAGATCGGGATGACCGTCACCGGTGCCCAGGCTGAGCCTATCGGGCCCGGGAGTGTGATTGAGGTCATCGCCAATGAAAAACGCTATGTTGCGCTGACCAAGGAAGGGTTGTATTTCGAGCTCAACGAGCAAGGGCAGTCGAAGCTGGCCGGCGTCTCTGAAGACTGGCTGGAGGATGCCCGAGGGGCGTTGGGCATCGGCTTTGAGTTTTGGACCGACGTTGAGGTGCTTGCGAAGGCGTATCAAGCGTCGAGCTTTTCAGTTCTTGGTCTGGGTAGCGGCGTACGGAATGAAAAACTGTGTGCCTGGTACGTCGACCATCGATGGCTGATTGCTGATGTGGGCCCCGGCAAGGTAGTGCAGTTGGTGGCAACGACGCCAGATGAGGAGGCAGGGTGGTTGCTGGATGTTTCCGTTGGGCAACTTTACCGCCAAGCGTTCCTTGAGCCTGAAAAACTGCCGTCACTCTTTGATAATGGTTTGCAGCTTCTGCGGCAGGACTTGTTGCCTGTGCCACAAAAAGTCTGGTCCGAATGGTCTTTTGCGCAGGTATGGACACAGGGTGCCGGTCTGCGAGGGCGGACGCTTGAAGGGATTGAACTCGAGATGATGTTCGGTGAGCCGGCACGTATTGTCGGCGTCACGGGAGACTGGGTTCTGGCGCAACCGGGTACGAAGTACCCATACGATGCAGGGGTGAGACAAGCGTTGAAGGCGCTGGTGAGCAAGCATCCCCACGAAGCATTTGTATCGGTTGGCGGTTACCCGGGTTACCAATGGTACGTCGAGGGCATAGATCGTGTGGTGGGTGAGGTCAATACGAGCCTGGAAACCCGACTGCTGGGTGTTCGAAACAAAACGGTTGCCTTGTTACATGAAACACCCAGCCAACTGACCTACAGCACTTCGAGGGATGTGTGGCTGGAGAACAGCGTTGCACGTCGTGAAGCCGAGGTGTTGATGCTGGAATTTCAGGGTGAACTCAATGACGTTATGCCGCTGATACCTGACGGCGTTACCCAGTTGATCTTGAGTTATGGGCCCAGAGCGATCAGTTGCAGCATTTCGAGCGCTGTCTGGCAGCGGCTTGAATGCATTGTGGTTGATTGTCGTCGTTCATTGAGCGCTGAGTCACTGACGCCTGGCACATTGATTCTGGAGACCGGCGCGCAGGATGTTTGGCGGGTCAGCCTGGTTGAAAGGCAGTTGCTGTTCACCGACCCGAATACTGGGCACAGCCTGATCTTGCGCGATCACCCCGACGATTTGACCTCGAGCAACGAGGTAAGCCTGAATCTTCAGATTCATGGCGCCACAATGACCGTAACCCTTGCTCAGCTAGTGCAGGCACTGGCCATCGATGGCGAGGACAGGCCGCTCAGCGCGCTAATGACGAAGGTGGGCGTCACGGAACCAGATAGCCCTTCACCCCGGTAAAGATGATCTGCGCCGCCAAAGCGCAGACGAACAACCCCATCAACCGGCTGACGATCTGCAAACCCTGGTCACCGAGAATGCGCTCGATGCGGTTGGACAGATAAAGCACCACGCCGACGGTGAAACTGGCCAGGGCAATACTGATAATGGCCGTGAGTTTGTCGTCCCAATGCGGCTGACTCACGCCCATCACCAGCAAGGCGCCGATGGTGCCGGGGCCGACCGTCAGGGGGATGGTCAGCGGGACGATGGTCACGTCCTGCTGCACGTTGTCGGTTTGCACCACCGACTTGCCCTGAGCCATGCCCAGCGCCGAGATAAACAACACACTGCCGGCGCCGATGCGGAACGCGTCCACGGTGATGCCGAAGACGCTGAAAATCACCCTGCCGAACAGGTACAGCAAGACGCTGGAGACCAGGGTGGCAGTCGCCACTTTCCAGGCCAGTCGACGCTGTTCCTTGCGCGAATAACCGCGGGTCAGACTGATGAAGCAGGACAACACGAAGAACGGGCTGTAGAGCACCAGCATCTTCAGGTAAACGCTGAACAACACGTGGAGCATGGTCGAAGCTCGCGGCGATTGAAATTGACGTGGAGTCTATCAGGCGCCGGGCAGTCTGTCGGCTTGCAGTCATGGGGCGGCTGCAAGTGTCAAAGTCCTCGTTGTGTTAATAGTGGCTTAGTTGTTATTTTGTTGTTTGTAGTTGGTGATTGTCTTGTCTGGGTAATAATAAATTACATTATCTTGAGTTACAGTTGTGCGCTTGTTCGTTTTTTATAAGTTGCGTAAGTTTATCGCTCGGGTCCGCGGAGGGCCTTAATTAAATAAAGGGAAGTTTAAATGAATGTTGAGTCTAATTCAGTTGTAACTCTGTCTGATCGTCTTGAGCGTTTGAATGCTTATGATGTAGCGCCTGATAATGTCGTTATCGCTCCACGGGGTATGGCGATCAAATCTGTGCAGATTAATACCGATATCGAACAGCCGGATCGTGCATCGATTGTAGGTGACGGTGTACTGTCCTTTGTGTCGGGGATGTCCGAACAAAACAAGACCGACATTCAACACACTTATCTGTTTGCCTCGTTAGTGGCGAACAAAAAGTATCCGCGCGATGATCAAGGCAAGGAGTGGTATCAGTACTTCCTGCAAGTCATGCAGGATTCGGGCTGGACCATCCTGCAGAGGTATTACGACACCGTTGCGGCCTCCGGCAAGAGCTTCAAAATGGATCAACTGGTCCTGAAGATTCTGGGCTCCGCCGTTGCCGCCGCCGTACCCGGTCCGACCTCGGCGCTGATGTTGAAAGTTGCCGGCGATGCGCTGGCTGCACTGCAAGCCAGTGATAAACCGCTTCAGGTCTTCGACCAGAACATCAAGGATTCCGGTACGGGTGGTTTTGGTGTGGCGTCCTGCATCGAGAGTCAACACGGTGAAGTCATCCTGGCTCTGGGCGCGGTGCGCTTCATCAAACATGTTAACCAGACCAAAGTCCTGTTTGTTGACTGGGATGCCAGTTCGGTTGATCTGTACAAAGGCGAGTGCCATATGACCATGGTGCCATCCATTGTTGCGCGTACTCGTGCCACTATCATTGCGAAGTTAGGTGGTCGTGCGCTGACTAAAATCGACGAATACGAACTCTGATCACGGGTGATCGCTTTGGCGACTGCGCAGCAGTCGCCATTCTTGAATGGATCAGGAGAACGTGATGATTGATCAGGATTCAGTTTTTATTAATGCCGGTGCCGTTGTATTGCTGTCCTCTACGCTGTTGGAACAGGAGAGGCAGGATGTATTGAATTCGGTATTGTTTGCGCAGTTAGTGGCTAATAAGAAATACCCGGGATTCGACCGCGCTGATGGGTGGTATGAGACATATCAGGGGGTATTAAAAGACAGTTGGTTGCAGAGGTCTGTTGCGTGGGACAGTTTCGCCGTTGACGACGCGTCAAAACGCGCCATGGTCAATTGGGTTGAGAATCGGCTGGAAGCGACATCAGCTCGCACGATTGCCCATGTCATGCGTGCCTTCAACGATATTGCCCACGTTCCTGGTAACCACCCGGCGATTGAGCGGCTGCGGGAACAAACACTCAGGCCAGAAAATGACGGGGATGGGCACTCGCCAGCGAGTTGTAACGTCAGGTTGCAGATCATCGTGGCCCGACAAGGGGTGTTGATGGACAGTCTTTTTGTCGAGTTCAGGACCACCAAGCAAGGGGCTAATTATCCCTTGGACTACCTTTTTTCTACCGATGAGGTGCAGGGGGATATCGATCTAAGGTGGTTTCATGCCAACTTGTCGCCTGTACTTTATGGCTCAATTCGTGAAGCCGTGGTAAGGAAACTGGGGGGCAGGGCCGCGAATAACATCTTTGCCGTTGACGTCCAAGCGGGCGAAGTGCCGTTAAAGCCAGGAGCCTCTTTATGAATACCCTGAGCGCTCGGCTTGCAGTCAGTCAGGTCATCAACGATGGCACCTCTCCAGGCGCAGCAGTGGTTGGCAGTAGCATTGTTTCATTCAATGAGGGCCTGTCTCCCCAGGACAGGGAAGATATCTACCTGAGCAATCTGTATGCGCAACTCGCCACCCGTTCGGCATACGAGGACGGGTTGGTTGGCAACTGGTTCGATTACTACAAAAACAAACTCAAGTTTCTGGGTTGGGATACCACGCGTCCTGTCACTCCTGCACAGGCAAGGGGAGGACAGATGGCGGATAGCGTGTCGCGGCAACTATCAGACTCGGCGGGCGACCGCTTTTCGCGCCCGGCAAGTCAGGCGTTAGCGGCTCTGAAGCGTAACAGCACAGCGCTTGAGGAATTTGAAAGGACCAGTCTGCTACGTGAGAAGGGGATCTTCCAGATGATTCCCTGTGCGCTGAAATCACCCGGAAAAGTCGAAATAGCCCTGTATCACAAGCAGTTCAACACTCGCCGACGGGTCTCGAAGTTTTTGTTCTGGCCCATCGAGGAAGTCGTGGAAAGCAGTCAGGAGCAAATGGCGATCACTACCTTCAGCACGCTGCATTACGCAACCTTCCGGGATAAAGTCGCGGCTGCTGTTGTCGCCGAAACCACCCGTCATTTACATGAGCTGGAGATCTGAGGCTCAGGAGGTCTGAGCCGTCGCCCGATTCTGCTGATCACGTTGAGCCACCCAGTGCTCAATCAATTCACGCAACTGCGACAGCTCGACCGGTTTGGCCATATGCCCGTCCATGCCGGCTTGACGCGCGCGCTCTTTGTGCTCGGCGAGGATGTGCGCGGTCAGCGCCACCACCGGCGTGCGAATCCGCTGATTACTGACTTCCCAGGCACGCAATTGCTGAGTCGCGGAAAAGCCGTCGAGGATCGGCATTTCGCAGTCCATCAGGACCAGGTCATAACGCTGGGCTTTCATCGCCTGCAGGGCTTCTTCGCCATTGCTGGCGGTATCCGGTTGCAGGTTGAGCTTGCCTAGCATGCCGCGAATCACCTTGGTCGAGATGCTGTTGTCTTCGGCCACCAGGATGCGGAAATCGCTGGGCACCTTCACCGGTAAGGTCGGGCCGGTGGGCAGGTGCTGCGAGGCGGAAAGGCCTTTGTTTCGCTGGTTCAGTTCGTCGGCCAATGTCGTCTTGAGGGTGTAACCGGCCACCGGTTTGGCGAGGATGCGTTTGATCCCGGAGTTGCGCGCGATGATCTTGCTGGGCGCATTGCTGATGCCGGTGAGCATGATCAGCAGGATGTCGTGGTCCAGGCTCGGGTCTTCCTTGATCTTGGCGGCCAGTTGCATGCCGGTCATGCCGGGCATGTTCTGGTCCAGCAGGACCACGTCGAAGTAATCGCGCAAGTGAGCCTTGGTCCGCAGCAGCGCCAGCGCTTCCTTGCCGGACGCTACGGCACTGACATTCAGGCCCCAGGCAGTGCACTGTTGCACCAGCACTTTGCGACACGTGTCGTTATCGTCCACCACCAATACCCGTGCACCCTGCAAGGGACCATCAAGGTCTGAGGTGGGGTGTTCTAGGCGGTCAGGGTCCAGCGGCAGGGTCAGCCACAAAGTGCTGCCCTGATTGGCGCCGCTCTTGATCCCGAACTCCCCTTGCATCAAGCGAATCAGTTGACGGGCGATCACCAGCCCCAGGTTGCCTCCCAGACGGGTGGCCGAGAGGAAGTGCTTGCTGTGCAGTTCGGCGTGCATCAATGCGTCGCGCTCTTCGGCGTCCATCGGCTCACCGCTGTCCTGCACGGCAATGCGCAAGCGCGGTTTGGCACTGCGCTCATCGAGCGCGACGACGATCAGGATTTCACCTTCGTCGGTTTTCTTCAGGGCGTTTTCCAGCAGGCTCAGCAGGGTCTGACGCAGGCGCGTCGGGTCACCGCTGATGACGCGCGGCACTTGCGGCTGGATAAAGCTGATCAGCTCGACGTTCTGCTGTTCGGCCTTGGCGCGGAAGATGTTCAGACAGTCTTCGATCAGCGCGTTGAGGTCGAACTGCACATCGTCCAGTTCTATCTGCCCGGACTCGAGCTTGGAGATGTCGAGAATCTCGTTGATCAGTGTCAGCAGTTCGTTGCCGGCACTGTGGATGGTCTGTACATAGTCGCGCTGCTTGACCGAGAGCGGCGTGCCCAGCAGCAGCTCGGTCATGCCCAGCACGCCATTCATCGGGGTGCGGATTTCGTGGCTGATTTTTGCCAGGAACTCGGCCTTGGCGTTGATCTCGGCGTTGCTGGCGGCCAGGTCGCGGCTGACGCTGAAACGGTCTTCGGTGATGCTGCGCTGACGCTCGCTCAAGGCAATGCTCATCAACAGGCCACTGATACAGATGAACACCAGCAACGTGGTGATCAGGCCTTGAGGTTCCACCAGGGTCAGCCCCAGCAACGCGGGCAGGATAATCAGCGCGCCGGCGTTGAACACCACCATTGCCGCCACGAAAAGACGCGCCGGGCGATAGCCTTTTTGCCAGTGATAGGCGCTGACGAACAACATGGTCAGACCCGCGAGGGCGACCAGCGCGTAGGTAATGATGTTCAGCGGCAGCGTATTGACGAACAACAGCAGCAAGCCGCAGACACTGATGAGCAGGATGTCGCCCAACAGCAGCTTGTTCAGCGGGTGCGGGCCGAGCGGGGCGAAGAAACGATAGGCCAACATCAGGCCGCAGGGTGCCGTCAGCAGCAGGGTGAGGTAAGCGCCCGGCGTCTGGACCGCATGCCAGTTCGGTAACCAGGGGCCTGCTACGTTCAGCAGCAAGACCAGGCTGAGCATCAACAGTCCTTCGCAGCCCGCTAGCCAGAGGCTGCTGCGTGAACGGGTGTAGGCATAACGAATGAGGTTGTGCAGGATCAGCATCGCGATACAGCCGAACAACAGTCCGTAGATCAGCGTCTGATTCTGATTGGCGGCGGTCATGACCGCCGACTGCAGGGTGATGTAAGGCCTCAACTGATGGTCGGAGACCAGTCGCAGGTAAACATCGAGAGGTTTTACGTTTTGCGGCAGCGGCAACATGAAGTCGCTGCTGGGCAGTGGCCGTTCAGCCTGGGGCTGGCCGGTGCCGGTGTTCAGTTGCTCGATCAGCGTGTCGCCGTCCAGCACATACAGATTGAGGTGCGACAAGTCGGGAGCGAACACCCGCAGCAACTGTTCATGCTTGCCGGGAGCGAGTCTGAAACGCAGCCATAACGCGCCATCGGGCTCGGCGGCGGTGAGGCGGTCGAGTTCAATGGGGCTGAATTGATTGGTGTAGCGAGCGGAACGGATGTCGCTGAGCTGCAGGTCGCCCTGTTCGTCGAGCAATACCGTCCAGCCACTGCCTTGCTCGGCCTGGGCCGGGAGTATGCAGAGCAAGGTCAGCAGAGTGACGGTGAAACCTATGGCAATCCTGAGCCAGCGCACGGCGAAATCCCTTCGTAGGTTGATGCCAGAATATAACGATGCGCGGCGCCGCAATAGTCCGGCAAGGGCTTGAAGCCCTCGCCTGGCCGAGTGGCGTTCTTATTCCTGATTGTCGCCACGCTCGCGGGCAATGGCACGGTAGCCAATGTCCTTGCGATAGAAACAGCCTTGCCAGTCAATTTTGGCCGCCAGCTTGTAAGCCTGCTGCTGAGCGACATCGACGCTGGCACCCATTGCCGTGGCGCAGAGTACCCGACCACCGGCCGTCACCACTTGACCGTCCTTGAGTGCCGTACCGGCGTGGAAGACTTTGCCTTCCAATGCTGCAGCTGCATCGAGACCGTTGATGGCAACGCCTTTAGCGTAGTCACCAGGATATCCGCCAGCCGCCAGCACGATGCCGACGCTCGGGCGCGGATCCCATTGTGCTTCGACCTTGTCCAGTGCTTGCGCCAGCGCCGCTTCGACCAGCAGCACCAGGCTCGACTGCAAACGCAGCATCACCGGTTGGGTCTCAGGGTCGCCGAAACGGCAGTTGAATTCGATGACTTTTGGGTTACCAGCTTTGTCGATCATCAGGCCGGCATACAGGAATCCAGTGTAAACGTTGCCTTCCTCGGCCATGCCGCGCACGGTCGGCCAGATCACCAGGTCCATGACGCGCTTGTGCACGTCAGCGGTCACGACCGGTGCAGGGGAGTAGGCGCCCATGCCGCCAGTGTTCGGACCGGTATCGCCGTCGCCGACGCGTTTGTGGTCCTGGCTGGTGGCCATCGGCAATACGTTCTTGCCGTCGACCATGACAATGAAGCTGGCTTCTTCGCCGTCCAGAAACTCTTCGATCACCACACGCGAACCGGCATCGCCGAATGCGTTGCCAGCCAGCATGTCGCGTACGGCGTCTTCGGCTTCGGTCAGCGTCATGGCAACGATCACGCCTTTACCGGCGGCCAGGCCATCGGCCTTGATCACGATCGGTGCGCCTTTTTCACGCAGATAAGCCAGCGCTGGCTCGATTTCGGTGAAGTTCTGGTAGTCGGCGGTCGGGATCTTGTGGCGTGCCAGAAAATCCTTGGTGAAGGCTTTCGAGCCTTCCAACTGAGCAGCGCCAGCGGTGGGGCCAAAGCAGTCCAGGCCACGGGAACGGAACAAATCGACGACGCCGGCGACCAGTGGCACTTCCGGGCCGACGATGGTCAGGGAAACATTCTTCTCGGCGAAGTCTGCAAGCTGTTCGAGTGCCAGCACGTCGATAGCGACGTTCTCGCACTTGGCTTCAATGGCGGTGCCGGCGTTGCCCGGGGCAACGAAAACCTTCTGCACGCGCGGATCCTGAGCCACTTTCCAGGCCAGGGCGTGTTCACGGCCACCGCTGCCAATGATCAAAACATTCATTTCAAAAACCTCGGATGACGCTGATTCTGTGGAGCACCGCAGAGATGCTTTTCTGTGGGAACGAGCCTGCTCGCTCCCACAGTTAATCGTCGGATTAGTGACGGAAGTGGCGCATGCCAGTAAAGACCATGGCGATGCCGGCTTCGTCTGCAGCAGCAATCACTTCGTTATCACGCATCGAACCACCTGGCTGGATCACCGCAGTGATACCAACCTTGGCCGCGTTGTCGATACCGTCGCGGAACGGGAAGAACGCATCCGATGCCATGACCGCCCCCTGAACCTGCAGACCCGCGTGTTCAGCCTTGATCGCAGCAATACGAGCGGAGTTCACACGGCTCATCTGGCCAGCGCCGACACCGATGGTCTGACGGTTCTTGGCGTAGACGATGGCGTTGGACTTAACGTATTTGGCGACTTTCCAGGCGAAGATCAGGTCGTGGATCTCTTGTTCGGTCGGGGCGCGTTTGGTGACGACTTTCAAGTCGTCGGCACCGATCATGCCGATGTCGCGGCTCTGCACCAGCAGACCACCGTTGACGCGTTTGTAGTCCCACGCAGCGGCGCGATCGGCCGACCACTCGCCGCAGGCCAGCAGGCGCACGTTGGCTTTTGCCGCCACGATGGCGCGAGCTTCTTCGCTGACGGACGGGGCGATGATCACTTCGACGAACTGACGCTCGACGATAGCCTTGGCCGTTTCAGCATCCAGCTCGCGGTTGAAGGCGATGATGCCGCCGAACGCCGACTCGGTGTCGGTGGCGTAAGCCAGTTCGTAAGCCTGACGGATGCCGCCTTCGGCGTCCGGGCTGACGGCCACGCCGCACGGGTTGGCGTGCTTGACGATCACGCAGGCTGGCTTGACGAAGCTTTTCACGCATTCCAGCGCGGCGTCGGTGTCGGCCACGTTGTTGTACGACAGCTCTTTGCCTTGCAGCTGAGTGGCGGTGGCGATGCCGACTTCGGCAGGCTTGGCCTCAACGTAGAACGCCGCGCTCTGGTGCGGATTCTCGCCGTAGCGCATTTCCTGAGCCTTGACGAACTGGCTGTTGAAGGTGCGCGGGAATTCGCTGCGACCTTCGGTGCTGAGGGTTTCAGCGGCCTGGTTAACGGTGCCCATGTAGTTGGCGATCATGCCGTCGTAGGCGGCGGTGTGTTCGAAGGCCTTGAGCATCAGGTCGAAGCGCTGAGCGTAGGTCAGGCCGCCGGCCTTGAGGCTTTCGAGGACGCTGGCGTAGTCGCCGGCATTCACCACGATGGCCACGTCTTTGTGGTTTTTTGCCGCCGAACGGACCATGGTCGGGCCGCCGATATCGATGTTCTCGATCGCGGTCGGCAGGTCGCAGCCTGGCTTGTTGATGGTGGCTTCGAACGGGTACAGGTTGACCGCGACCAGGTCGATCGGCTTGATGCCGTGCTCGTTCATGATGGCGTCATCGATACCGCGACGACCGAGGATCCCACCGTGGATTTTCGGGTGCAGGGTTTTTACCCGACCGTCCATCATCTCTGCGAAACCGGTGTAATCCGCGACTTCCACTGCGGCAACACCGTTGTCGCGCAGCAGCTTGAACGTTCCGCCGGTGGAGAGGATCTCGACGCCCAGGGCTTCAAGCTCTTTGGCGAATTCGAGGATCCCGGTCTTGTCGGAAACGCTGATCAAGGCGCGGCGGATCGGCAGGCGGGTAGTCTGGTCGGTCATTTCAATTTCCATCAAAAGCAAAGGAGTCAGCAAAAAAGGCGACCGGTTTTACGCGGGCGCCTTTCTGGTTTGATTGAATGCTTACAGCAAATCGTACTGCTTGAGTTTCTTGCGCAGCGTGCCTCGGTTCAGCCCGAGCAGCTCGCTGGCCTTGGTCTGGTTGCCCTTGACGTAGTTCATCACGCACTCGAGCAGGGGAGCCTCGACTTCGGAGAGCACCAGGTTGTACACATCAGTGACGGCGGCGCCCTCAAGGTGGGCGAAATAATTGTGCAGCGCCTTCTCGACACTCCCGCGAAGGGTCTGACCTTCTTCGCTCGGCGTATTGAGGTGCTGTTTCAAATTTACGTTGTCGCTCACGGGTGTTGTTCCACTCACTAAAGTCTCGGTCATCATCGTCATGCGGCCACCCCTTCTCCGTCCCCTGCCAGGCTCTTGTAACGTTCGGCGAAGAAGCCCTGAACGTTGGCGCATTGTGCTTCCGTATCTTCCAAACGATTGAAGTGGGCGCGAAACTCCCTGGCGCCCGGCAAGGTTGCGAGATACCAGCCCACATGCTTTCGAGCAATGCGTACGCCCATGACGTCTCCATAGAAGACATGCAGCGCGGCCAGATGCTCTAGCAGAATGCGTTCCACCTCGATCAGTTCCAGTGCCGGGAGTTTTTCGCCGGTACGTAGAAAGTGATCGATCTCACGAAAAATCCATGGTCGCCCCTGGGCGGCCCGGCCTACCAGCAGGCCATCGGCACCAGTCGCATCGAGCACGTACCGGGCCTTCTCTGGCGAATCGATGTCGCCGTTGGCAAAGACCGGAATCGATACGGCCTGCTTGATCGCGGCAATGGTGTCGTATTCGGCTTCGCCGGTGTATAGGTCGGCACGGGTGCGGCCATGAACCGCCAGCGCCGTAATGCCCGCCTGCTCGGCGATCTTCGCCACGGTCAGGCCGTTCTTGTTGTCCCGGTCCCAGCCGGTGCGGATCTTCAGGGTCACCGGCACATCAACCGCAGCCACTACGGCCTGCAGGATCTCGGTCACCAGTGCTTCATCCTTCAACAGTGCGGACCCGGCGGCCTTGTTGCAGACCTTTTTCGCCGGACAGCCCATGTTGATATCGATAATCTGTGCGCCCAGTTCTACGTTGGCCCGGGCCGCATCCGCCAGCATCTGTGCATCACCACCGGCGATCTGTACCGAGCGTGGCTCGGGATCACCTTCGTGGATCATGCGCATGCGCGACTTGCGGGTGTTCCACAAGCTCATGTCGCTGGTGACCATTTCCGAGACTACAAGTCCTGCGCCCAGTCGCTTGCACAGCTGACGAAAGGGTTGGTCTGTGACTCCCGCCATCGGGGCAAGAATCAAGCCGTTGTGCAATATGTAAGGACCGATGCGTACCGCCGACATAGGACTTCCCTGTTGTGGGGCCGGATCATGAGAGTTCGAAAAAGGGTTGGCATGATACCCGCTCTCGATGACTGGATAAAGGCTGAATTGAACAAAATCTGAACAGTTATTCTGTTATCGCCAGCAGTTTGGTGTGAGCGGTCAAAGTCAGAAATATGCCGTCAAAGCCGTAACACTGAAGCGTTTCACTCGGGCGAATGGAAGCTCAAGCTGTAATTCACCGCTTTGGAGCCTGGATCGAGAATATCCAGTGCGACGTGGATTGGCGTTTGCGGAGGCATTTCCGCCATTCCTTCAAGATCGCCGTTGAGGTACTCGCCGGGTTTGAAGCGGCGGCTGGCGATCAGATGGCCGTTGAGGTCGGCAAAACGCAACTCCAGCAGCGGGAAAGGCTGGGAGAAGGGCGCGCGGTTGTAGATGATCGCGTCGACCACCAGTGCACCGCTGAAGTCCGGGTGACTGCGGACCACCAGGTTGCTGCTTTTGATTTTGGCGATGTCGACTTTGGATGGCACGGTGCAGCCGATTTGCGGACACAGTTGCTGGAACCACGGACGGTACTGGTCCTGGCGCGCCAGCTCGTCGTAATGGTAGGCAATGTACTGACCGGCGAGCGTAGCGGCGCCGAGCAGGACCAGCAGCAGCCAGAAAAATCGGCGACCCCAGGGTGAACGGCGCTTTTGCCAGTCCAGTTGCAGTGGGTCATCGGTCAGGTCTTGCAGCGCTTCAGCGCGGACAACCGGCTCACGCTTTTTGCGCTGAGGCTCGATCGGGGGCAGATCGTCGTCGATGTCATCGGTCGCCGACAGGCGTGCGTGATGCATCGGGACGTCGAGCGGATCGTGCAGGCTCAGCGGTGGTGGCTGATGCTCGTCGTCCAGCTCCACTGGTTCCAGGGACAGCGAAGGCTCGGTGCGCGAGGGTTTACTCGGCTCGAGCTCCAGCTCCGGCAAGTCGGCTTCAGCGGCCTGCACTCGGTCGGCGGCCGACTCGCTGAACAGGCTGTCGGGCCACGGGGACTCTTCGTGCTCGACGGTATCCCGACTGGCACTCAGGTTGTCTTCGCGGTGCCGGCCAAACTCCGTCGTCGGCTGGATCTCCCGTTGTTCAAGGCGGGCGAGCTCTTCGTCCAGGTCTAGACTGTCCAGGTCCAGCTCGGCAGCAGTCCATTGCTTTTGGCTGATGGTTCGCGGACCCGGTGGTTCGGCGTGGGCCGGGGCCGGCGGTGTGATCGCGTCTTTGCCGGCCCGTTGCTCAAGCAGTTGCTTGGCGGCGTTGAACACCTGCAAGCATGAGCCGCAACGAACCACTCCGCGAGCCACGCTCAACTGAGTATGGCTGACGCGGAAGCTGGTTTGGCAATGCGGGCACTGGGTGACGAAGCTGTCGGTCATGCGGCGATCCGGTTTATGCAGGCGTTCATTCTAGCGCCGACGACCAGTGATGCGCACCCAGCCATCGCGATTGGCGATCGGGTCCAGGTCGAAGTCCTGAGTGTAGGCTTTGGCAACGTCTTCACCTTGCTCGGCGAGGATGCCCGACAGCGCCAGACGCCCACCGGATTTGACCAGGCTGGACAATTGTGGCGCCAGGGAAACCAGCGGACCGGCAAGAATGTTGGCCACCAGCACATCGGCCTGAACGTGCGGCAGATCTTGCGGCAGATACAGCGGGAAGAGTGCTTCGGCAATGTTGTTACGCCCGGCGTTATCGCGAGAGGCTTCCAGGGCTTGCACGTCGATATCGGTACCGACGGCTTCCTTGGCGCCCAGCAGCAGGGCGGCAATCGCCAGAATCCCTGAGCCACAGCCGAAGTCCAGCACGTTGCAGTCTTTCAGGTCCTGACCGTCGAGCCATTCAAGGCACAGTGCGGTAGTGGGGTGTGTGCCGGTGCCGAACGCCAGGCCCGGATCCAGCAGCAAATTCACGGCATCAGGCTCTGGCGCGGCATGCCAGCTTGGAACGATCCACAGGCGCTGGCCGAAACGCATCGGCTGGAAGCCGTCCATCCAGCTACGTTCCCAGTCCTGATCTTCGATGACTTCGCTGTGATGCTCGGGCAGCGGGCTGCCGGTCAGCAACTCCAGGTGAGCCAGTACGATGGCGGCTTCGGTGCCACCTTCGAACAGGGCCAGCAGGTGCGTGTGCGACCACAGCGGCGTGGTGTTGAGTTCCGGCTCGAAGATCGGCTGATCTTCGGCGTCCATGAAGGTCACCGATACGGCGCCCACTTCAAGGAAAGCGTCTTCGTAGGTTTCGGCCTGTTCTGGGCTGATGGCGAGACGGACTTGCAGCCAAGGCATGGCGGGCACCTTTGAAAAATATTGATTGCAGCCTAGCGGGCTGCGAGAAGCGCGCAAGTTTACGCGAGCGTGGTGCAGAAGACGACCGGATTGCTTGGGTAAAGGCTGCGGGTTACCTGCTGACTGCTGTGACGGAAAAAACTGAGCGGCTTCGACGACTCAGCCCGCAATGCATTCGGAAATGTCCTCTGTCGGGCCGACTGGCGCCGCGGGACTATCGGGGCTCTCTCAATCGCCTGATGCTCGGGCAACCACGCAGTGGAGCAGCATTTCATGGAAGATCATCTTTTTACCACCGGTCTGGTGGCCGGCCAGGACATCGACACGGACCAGCGCAAAAAACTTCAGGCCTGGCAAGAGGCAGGGGATCGAGTGCTGGTCGATACCTTGATCGCCAGTTTTTCGACCGCCATCAGTCGGGGCTCCTCCAGGCTTGAGCTCCCAATGGAGCTGGTGCTACCGCAGCAGTGCATGTTGCGGCAATGGCTGGGTGTTTATCTGAAATCCCTGGAGCTATCGGTTTTTGAGGCCTGGGCCGCGCAGTACTCTCTGGATCTGCACAGTTTCAGATTGCAGGGCGGCACTTTGTTTGCCAACGCGGTCATTGACGGTGTCACGACCGCTAAAGTATTTACGTTGCAAGATGCTTCTGGCTGGAAAGCGGTGGCCGACCCGATCATCGAGATTGTCCGGATCATCGATCCTGCCAACGCCGATCCGAACGTGGTCGCCGCTCCTTTAAGCACTTCTGCGCCGACCTTTTTCCTGCGTACGACCCTGGCGTTCTATGGTTGCCCCTTGCCTGCCAACCGTGCGCAGGCTCAAGTACTGGTAGACGAGTGGCGGCAACTGCGCGGTTTTTCGCCTATCGACGGCTGCGGACATAGTCGTACCGCGCTTTTGCTGGAAATCGATGAGCAGGCCAAGGATTGCATCAGTCTGGCGAGCGAGTTGGACCGTGCGCTGCAGGCGGTGTGGTCGGTCAATGGGCGGCTGAGTCTGCAGCGGATCCTTCAGAAGCGAATCAAGCTGGCGTCCGGTTCGATGCTCTCCAATTCGATGAGGCTGGCGCTCGGAGGGTTGCGCAGCATCACCGAGAAAATGAATGAGGGGCAGTCGTCACCCGGGGCGACCTATTATTTTTCCAACAATGAGCGGACGTTAATGGAGGTCGTCCCTTCGACGTTAGGGCGGCGTGTGAGTGCCAGGCAGTTGGCGGCCGCAGGTGTCGATGGTGATCTTCGGGTGCTGGCGGTACAGGCGGAGAAACTTGGCGTCGACATCGATCCGGATGGTCGTTTCAGCTTGGCCTACGTGCTCGGGGTCTATGAATGGGCGCTGCCCGCCGATGAAGCGGGCGTTCAAGCACTGATTCTGCAGTTGCGCCAAGTGCCCGAGCCGCGCATGCCCTATGTCCATGAGTCGGCGCACTCTGTTCGGGCGCTGGTAAGGCATCGCCGTTATCTCGGGTTGCTCAACAACCGCTATCGAATGCGCGCAGAGCTCGAAAACCTGAGCCGTGATAAAGCGGATGACTCTGCCGTGAGCACCGTGAACCTGCTCATCGAGGCCGACGGGAATTCACCCCTGGACGAGATCACTCAGGTCGGTATTCCGCCACTGTTGGCGGTCATGGCGCTCGATGAGTTCAAGGCCATCCGCACGGCCAGGAGAATTGCGCCGGACACTCATGTTCTGATTGGCGACTCGTCTTATGTCGGCGCCTGGACCCTGGACAATACCTGGGCAGACCTGACGGAAGACGTGCTAAGGGTGCCCGCGCTGGCGCCGAAGATCCACGCGTTGGCCATGATCGCCTTTCGAACGGGCGGGGCACTGCGGTCTAACGGGGAGTTAACGCTGGAGCAGATGCTGAGGTTCTACAGCATCCAGCCACCCGTCACTGCGAAGCGCGCCCGCACCCAGCAGGAACGGCTGAGCGCGATACCGCTGCGGCCACGAGTGGCGGAGCAATATTGGAATGCGTTGGGCGGGGTGTTCGCTTTAGCACCATCGCAGGCATCACCCAGCCGTCAGCAGGTGCTCGATGCTGCGGACCGGTTTATGCCCGGGGTCGCGGGCGCGCTGCAGTACTGGGGCGCATTGGCGGATGACGCTGTGGTATTTGCGCTCTCGGCGTCCCAGCGTCAGCAACTGGTCAATGCGGTCGAGGGGTACATGGCAGGTCGGGATGAAGCCTTGTTCGACTATCTGGCAGCACCCGTACTGATAGGAAAAACCAAGGACGTTGTGCGCGACGAAGCCGATCTTTTGTTCTCGCAGATACTCGCAACGCCCCGTGCACGCAAACTGGCACGGGTGCTGCTGGAGGCTGTGACCTGGCAGGGCCAGCAGGGCCTTGATGCTGCCCATGAACTCTGTCGTCACTCGTTGGTGTTGGCAGCGTTGATTCTCACGCTTGATCCACAGGCGGGCCTGAGCAGAAACCGGTTAGCGGGGCTGGATCTCGCCGACGACCGTTACTGGGGTGAGACCTATCGCAACTTATCCAGCGCGGTCGAGGCGCACCTTGAGTACTACCTGGACCTGGACAGCCTTTACACGCCGTTGGCGGCCCATTTACTACTCTGTGGCGTTGCTCCGGAGTTTCAGGTGCGCGACATTCCCGATGCGATGTCTTACATGAGTTCGCAGACTTGGGTGCATTACAAGCACTGCATTGCTTACCTGGAAGGGAAGTATCCCGGATCCTCCCGGCGGCTGAAGTTCAATAGCATTATGACCGGAGTGAAGTTGACATCCTTCAAGCCTGAGTTCTGGGCCCTGAACGAATTTCGCGCACCGGTTATCGATTGGGCGGTGGCTAACGGCGTGTTAGGCCGACACAAAGAGGTGTTCACCCAGGCGGAGCTCGACACGGCGAAAGCCGCGTTGCTGGCGCAAAACACCCGGCTTCAAACGGCCATCAGTTCGTTGTGGCGCGGGCCTGTTTCCCGTCGGGCAATGGCTTTGAGCGATTTGCGGCAGGTTTACAGCGACCATCGGGATCTGGAGAAAAAAGTGCTGCGCCGCCAGTCCGATGCTGCAACGGACACGCAAACCGGTGATCAGCTGGGTGAAAGGGTTTCCCTGGTCGACTTGCACCTGAGCGGTCAATTGACCGCGGGCTCGACTGGCTGGCAATCAACCCTTGATAGCATCGATTTTCCGCTCATGGCCCAGCGTTTTCATTTGCTGGGAGCGATGGGTACGCTGTACGGCGGTGCGTTCGGCACCCGGCTGGGTGAGCTGCGTTTGGCGTTTCTGGAATCGATCCAGTTCGAAATCTCGAAATTGTTGCTGCGTGATCGCATGCGCCTGGAGTATGGAGAGCTGACACTGTTCAGTCTGCGCAACGCCGGGGCGGCGGCGGGTGCGCACGGTCGTTTTGGCCTGGTGGTGCTGTGCACGCATCCGGCCTTTGCCGATTGCAGTTACGAATTTTTCCCTGTGCGGCTGATGATCATCCGTCGGGCAGACTTGACCTCCAGGCGATTGAGCGGCGCGACAGCTACCAGGTCGTCGTCGACGGCGAATCCTGTTCAGGGTGCAAGCGCCGCCGATCTTCTGCCTCTCGATTGGGCGGCCTATGACAAGGGCGGCAAACCCATTGCGGGAGCGAAGTCGGCGGTCAGCCTGGAGAGAGTGGGCAGACTGCCCTTGGTGGCCGATCAGGCTTCCCCTGCCGCCAGCAATCTGAGCGTGCCGAAAACGCCAGTGTCCCCGCGAATCCTTGACCTGGTTACCCGTATCGTCGACAAGAGCCTGCTGCTGGACAGCGCTGCGATGCGTCTGTCGGCAAGCGATGCCTTGAGCCTGGATGATGTGAAGGGCGGGCACGACCAGTGGGCCGACTATCTTGAAAGCGTGGCTTTCAGGCCGCAATAGTCGTTGGTAGGGCAAGGTTAAAGGTGAGAAACAACAAAGCCGCTCGAAAGCGGCTTTGTTGGTGTGGATCACATCTTAATGCTGGCCAGCCAGCTTGTGTTCCAGGTAGTGGATGTTGATTCCACCTTTGCAGAAGCCTTCATCGCGGACCAGATCGCGGTGCAGCGGGATGTTGGTCTTGATCCCGTCGACAACGATTTCGTCCAGCGCATTGCGCATACGCGCCAGGGCTTCGTCACGGGTTGCGCCGTAGGTGATCAGCTTACCGATCAACGAATCGTAGTTCGGCGGAACGGCATAGCCACTGTACAGGTGCGAATCGACGCGAACGCCGTTGCCGCCTGGTGCGTGGAAATGCTTGACCGTGCCTGGGCTCGGCATGAAGGTTTTCGGGTCTTCGGCGTTGATCCGGCATTCCAGCGAGTGACCGCGGATAACCACATCTTCCTGGGTGTACGACAACTCGTTGCCAGCGGCGATGCTGAGCATCTCCTTGACGATGTCGATGCCAGTGACCATTTCCGAAACCGGGTGCTCAACCTGAACGCGGGTGTTCATTTCGATGAAATAGAACGCGCCGTTCTCGTACAGGAACTCGAAAGTACCCGCGCCACGGTAGTTGATGTCGATGCAAGCCTTGACGCAGCGTGCGAGGACTTCAGCCCGTGCCTTCTCGTCGATGCCCGGTGCCGGCGCCTCTTCGAGAACCTTCTGGTGGCGACGTTGCAGCGAGCAATCCCGGTCGCCCAGGTGGATGGCGTGGCCCTGGCCGTCGGAAAGTATCTGGACTTCCACGTGACGTGGGTTGGTCAGGAATTTTTCCAGATAGACCATCGGGTTGCCGAACGCTGCGCCCGCTTCGGTGCGGGTCAGTTTCGCGAAGGAGATCAGGTCTTCTTCTTTATGCACAACGCGCATGCCGCGACCACCGCCGCCGCCAGCGGCTTTGATGATCACCGGGTAACCGACTTCGCGACCGATGCGCAGCGCAGTTTCTTCGTCTTCAGGCAATGGTCCGTCGGACCCCGGAACGGTTGGAACGCCAGCCGCGATCATGGCGTGCTTGGCCGATACCTTGTCGCCCATCAGGCGAATGGTGTCGGCTTTCGGGCCAATGAACGCGAAGCCAGAGTTTTCGACCTGTTCGGCGAAGTCGGCGTTTTCCGCAAGGAAACCGTAACCTGGGTGAATGGCGGTAGCGCCAGTCACTTCGGCCGCGGCGATGATTGCCGGGATGTGCAGATAAGAGTGCGCGGCCGAGGCCGGGCCGATGCAAACGGATTCGTCTGCCAGACCCAGGTGCATCAGCTCTTTGTCGGCCTTGGAGTAAACGGCGACAGTCTTGATGCCCATCTCTTTGCAGGCACGCAGAATCCGCAGGGCGATCTCACCGCGGTTGGCGATCAGAACTTTTTCCAACTTCGCAGTCATCAAAGTCTCTCCGCAGTTCAAACGATGGTGAACAGCGGTTGGTCGTACTCAACCGGCTGGCCGTCTTCGACGAGGATAGATTCGATCACACCGCTGGTTTCAGCTTCGATGTGGTTCATCATCTTCATGGCTTCGACGATGCACAGGGTGTCGCCTTTCTTCACGGTCTGGCCGACTTCAACGAAGGACGGCGAGGCTGGCGAAGATTTGCGATAGAAGGTGCCGACCATAGGCGAACGGGCAACGTTACCGTTCAGAACCGGGGCGGCCGGAGCAGCCGGTGCGGCGGCAGCCGGGGCAGCAGCAACAGGCGCAGGCGCAGGCGCTGGCGCATGCATTGGAGCCGGCGCGTAGTACTGCTGAGCCGGGGTCTTGCTGTGACGGCTGATCCGTACGGACTCTTCGCCTTCCTTGATCTCGAGTTCGTCGATGCCGGACTCTTCCAGCAGTTCGATCAGTTTCTTAACTTTACGGATATCCATGAATCATCAACTCCCAAGGGTCGGTCAGGGGCGTTACGCTTGTTGTTCAAGCCGTTGCCTGTCTTTCAAGCAGCTCTAGTGCGGCCTCCAGGGCCAGTCGATAACCGCTGGCGCCAAGGCCGCAGATCACTCCCACCGCTACGTCAGAGAAGTAAGAGTGATGGCGGAAAGGTTCGCGTTTGTGCACGTTAGACAAATGCACTTCGATGAATGGGATGCTCACCGCCAGCAGCGCGTCACGTAATGCGACACTTGTGTGCGTAAAAGCTGCTGGGTTGATCAGGATGAAGTCCACACCTTCGCTGCGGGCAGCGTGGATGCGGTCGATCAATTCGTACTCGGCGTTGCTTTGCAGGTGCAGCAAATGGTGGCCGGCTTCACGGGCACGGCGTTCCAGGTCCTGGTTGATCTGCGCCAGTGTCGTAGCGCCATAGGTGCCCGGTTCACGGGTGCCGAGCATGTTCAGGTTAGGTCCGTGCAGAACCAGTAGCGTCGCCATCTGCTGTTCCTTGTTATCTGTGCGCAATTGCCAGAACCCGGCGACTATGCCGCAAAGCCTTTGTGACTGTCCAGTTCTATGCAATAGCCAGCACGATGGCCGATGTTTGCGCGAAGTATGTGACCGGGTTATTAAATCCGGTCATTTGCTTTCGCGACACGTTCGGCGAAGTCGGTGGCATTGATCTCGCCGATCACTCGCACATCGGTGTGTTCGACGCCGTCCTTGCCGAAAAACATCAGCGCTGGCGGGCCAAACAGTTGGTAGCGGTCAAGCAAGGCGCGTTGCTCGGCGCTGCTGGCGGTGATGTCGAAGCGGATCAGTCGATAGCCTTTGAGGCGTTCGACGACCCTGGCATCGTTGAGCACCTTTTGTTCGATGACTTTGCAACTGATGCACCAGTCGGCGTACCAGTCGAGCAGCAGCGGGGTGCCCGATGATTTGGCTTCGGCGAGGACGCGGTCCAGGTCTGCCGGGGTGCTGACGGTTTGCCAGGCGCTGGTGTTTTGCGGTTGCTCGTTGCCGGCAACCATGTGCGCCTGGCCAATCGGATTGAGCGGATCGGTCTGGCCGCTGAACGCTCCATACCAACACGCCAGCGCATAAAACAGCAGGAACATCCCAAGCAATTGGCCCAGGCGTTTTCTCGGCGGTTTGTAGACGAACTCCAATGCACCCATGAACAACCCGACACCACCGGCCAGCAAACCGATCAACAGTAACGTGATCTGGCCCGGCAGTACTCGCCTGAGCAAACCGATCGCCAGCCCCAGCAGCAAAACGCCAATCGCGTTTTTCACATAGATCAGCCAGGGTCCGCTTTTCGGCAGCCAGGCGGCGCCACCGGTGGCGACCAGCAACAGCGGGGCGCCCATGCCAAGGCCGAGCATGAACAATTTCAGACCGCCGCCCAATGCATCGCCGCTGGCGCTGATGTACAGCAGCGCGCCGGCCAGCGGTGCCGAAACGCAGGGCGACACCAGCAGGCTGGAAACCACGCCCAGCACGGCGGCGCCCCACAACGAACCACCTTCGGTGCGACCGGCGATGCGGTCCAGGCGACGGCTGATGGCGTGAGGCAGTTTGAGTTCGAAGACACCAAACATCGCCAAGGCAAACAGCGCAAAAAACATCGCGAACGGCACCAGTACCCACACCGATTGCAGCCGTGCCTGAAGATTGAGCTGTGCGCCGAACATCCCCATCAACGCCCCAAGCAGAGCGAAGCAGGCGGCCATTGGCAGCACATAAGCGAGGGATAAATTGAAGCCGCGTAAACCACCCACCTGACCACGCAACACCACGCCGGACAGGATCGGCAGCATCGGCAGCACACACGGCGTGAACGTCAGGCCCAGGCCCGCAAGGAAGAACAGCGCCAGTTCGCGCCAGCTCCAGGTCGGGCGCGCGCCTGTGCTGCCATCAATACCCAGGCGCTCGGTTTCGGGCGGATAGCACAAGCCTTTGTCGGCGCAACCCTGATACGAAACTACCAGGGTGAAGGCGCGTTGATCGGTGCGCGGCAGTTCGACTTCGAGAATGCCGTGGTAGACCTCGACATCGCCGAAATACTCATCGTGCTTCTGTTCGCCCTTGGGCAGTTGTGCGGCGCCCAGGCCTGCATCGGGTGGGTCGGCGCGAAACTGAAAGCGGTGCCGGTAGAGGTAGTAGCCCTCGGCGGCGACGAAACGCAGTTTGATCGATTGCGGTGTGCTGTCTACCAGGCTCAGTTGAAAGGCTTCACGTACCGGCAGAAAGTCGGCGCTGTTGTTGATCGAGCCCAACGTCGAGCTGGGCCGACTGTCCAGCAAACCGGCGGCGGTGGCCGGCAGAGCGAGCACTAAAAACAACAGGCAGAGCAAACGGCGCATGACAGTCTCGCGTATCGAAAGTGAAGGCATGATAGCGGACAGTCGCGGGGTGTGCAGGGCCGGAGTTGGATCGTTCCCACGCAGAGTGAAGGGAACGATCCCCCGGCCGCCATCAGACTCGGAATGCCTGGACGGCGGTGTGCAACCGCCCACCCAGCACCAACAAATTCTCCCCTTGCACGCGTCCTTCGCCGATGCGCAGCAAGTTATCCCCACCCAATTGGTGAATCCGCTCACTGTGATCGCGGATTTCGCTGACGGCGCCACTCTGCTGGGCGGTGACATCGGCAATGCGAACGGCGGTGTCGGAAATGGTCTGGATCGCGCCGACGATTTTATCCAGCGCACCGTCGGCGGCTTGGGCCTGATTGGCAGTGGCTTCGGCGTGCTCGACCTGGGCGCGCATGCCTTCCACCGATTGTCGCGCCGCGGTTTGCAATCCGGCGATCAGCGTCTGGATCTCTGCTGTGGCGCCAGCGGTGCGTTGTGCCAGTGAACGAACTTCTTCGGCCACCACCGCAAACCCTCGACCCATTTCCCCGGCACGAGCCGCTTCGATGGCAGCGTTCAGGGCCAGCAGGTTGGTCTGGTCGGCAATTGAACGGATGACCGTCAGCACGCCACCAATGGTTGCCGACTCTTCGGCCAGGTGTTCGATCATCTGCGCGTTGCCTTGTACTTCGCCGACCAGCGCGTGCAGACCGGTGAGGCTCAAACCGATGACTTTCTGGCCATGCTCCACCGCCAGCCCGGCATGGCGGCTGGCGTCGGCCGCCTGGCTGGCATCGCCCGCAACCTGTTGAATGGTCGCTTCCAGTTCGCCGAGAGAATCACGGATCAGCGCTGTGTCGCCGGCCTGATGCTCGGCGCCGCTGTGCAGGTCATTGCTCAACTCGGCCAGGGTTCGGCTGCTACCGGCGACCTGCTCTGCGTTGAGGCGAATGGTCCCGACCAGGTCGACCAGATAGGCGCGCAACCGATTGAGCGACGCTTGAATGTCGTGCAGTTCGCGATTGGTCGCGCCCAGTTCAATGTCCCGGCTGAAGTCGCCCTCGGCCCAGGTCGAAAGGGCCGGGGCGAGGTTGGTCAGGGTTCGGGCCAAGCGTCGTTGCAGGGTATCGATGAGCAAGGCGATCAACAGGATCAGACCAATCATCACGCCTTGCATCAGCCGCACTTCACCCTGGATCTGTCCATGCTGGGCGCGAACCACTGGTTCCAGTCCGGCAATGGCCTGCTGCACGGCGGCGATTTTCAGGTGAGTCGCGGCGCTGAGGTCGGTGCGTTTCTGGATCTGCTCGCGTGTGCGCGCCAGTTCGGCCGGGTAGCGAGTGAGAAGGCTGTTCAGTTCACGCTTGAGGCCCACCCCAGCATCCTCGGCAACGGATTGTTCAGTGCTCTCCAGGCCCATCATCGCCGCGAAATCATCCGTGTTCGATTCACTTTTACTGGTCACGCCCAGCAGCGGCAAGGTGTCCAGCAACTCAGCCTGGATGCGGATGTTGCTGACTTCACGCTCGACATCGGCGGCCAATTCGCTGCGGCCGCTGCTGACCAGTTTGTCCCGGGCCAGAGACAACTTGCCCAAGTGTTGTGAGGCGGCGAGCAACGGCGTCAGATACGCCGCATCAGCGCTGGCATATTGGCTGAGCTGATCGAGGCTGGCGCCGAGTTCGCGTTCGGCCTGTAGCAGCAGTGCTTGCGGATCACCGGCCAGTTTGCCGGCGGCCAGCAGGTCGGTTTTGCTGAACTCTTCGAGGTTCGACAGGCTCGGGCGCAAGGTGTCGGTCAAGGCCGGCGGCAACTCGCCGAGCTCCTTTTGCACACTGTCGATGGCCTGACTGGCGCTGCTCAGGCGCAGGGCATCGCCGCTGGCGAGGTAGTCGTCGATGTTGCGCGCGACTTCATTTTGAAATTGCTGGGACAAGCCCACGTAACGCTCCATCAAAAGATAGGGGCGCTCCAGGGCCTTTTGCGACCACCACAGCGTGACGCCAAGGGCCACGCACACGGCGACTAAAAGTAGGGTGTTGAGATTGGTCAGCAGCTTCAGGCGCATCGAGGGTCTACCAGCGGCAGAATGGTAAGCGCCTGAATTTATTGCGTTTGTATTACAGGGTTATGACTGAATGGGTCGATTCCGATGAAAAGGTGGCACTTTGCTTTGACGTCCGCGCAGCCTGCACGCGGTTGCGTCCGGCGTCCTTCGCGCGGTACAGCGCTTCGTCTGCCTGGCTGGCCATCATTAGGCTGTCGGAGTGCTCACACCGTTCCACCACCCCGGCGCTGAACGTGCACCAGAGGTCCTGCGGTTGGGCCGGGTAGTGAATTTCGGCAAAACGTCGACGGATTTCGTCGAGCACTTTGTGGGCCGATTCGAGATCGGTGTCTGGCATCACGATGGCGAACTCTTCACCGCCGTAACGGCCGATGAAATCGGTCTTGCGCAAGCGTTGCTTGAGAAACAACGCCAGGCTCTTGATCACCCGATCGCCCATGGGGTGGCCGTGACTGTCGTTGACCCGTTTGAAGTGGTCGATGTCGAGCATTGCAAAGCTCAGCGGTTTGTTCTCGCGACGGGCGCGGAAGCAGCAGTCTTCGAGCAATTGCAGAATGTGCGTGTGGTTGTACAGCCCGGTGAGGCTGTCGCGGACCATCCGCGCTTTCAGATTGCGTGCCCGCGCCGCGCGGTTGCGCACGGTGGTGATCAGGTGCCGGGGCTTGATCGGTTTGGTCAGGAAGTCGTCGCCGCCCTCGCTCATGGCGTCGAGCTGTTTGTCCAGATCGTCTTCGGCCGATAGGTAAATGATCGGCACGCTGACGTAACGGTCGTTGTGGCGGATCACTTTGGCCAGTTCAGTACCGGTGCAGGCCGGCATGTACATGTCGAGGATGATCAGGTCTGGCTGGAAGTCCGCGAGCTCGGCCATGGCCTGGATCGGTTCGATCAAGGTCCGCGTGACGATCCCGGCGCTGTTGAGCAGGCGCTCGGTGTGCAAGGCCTGGGCGCGGGAATCGTCGATGATCAGCACTTTATAAGGTTCGTACTGGGCGACGCAGGTCAGGACTTCAATCTTCTCCAGCAGGCTCGAGGCTTCGAGGGTGCCGGTCAGAAATTCCTGGCCACCGGCACGCACGGCGGCGAGACGGGTCGGGGTGTCGGTTTCGTGCAGGCTGAAGAACAACAGCGGCAATTGATGATCGAGGCCTTCCTGGGCTTCGGCCGCCAGTTTCAGGCCGATGCCGGCTCCACTGAAGTCCACGTCCATGACGATCGCCGCAGGTAAGCGCTCAATCATCGAAGAGCGGAACGCCGCAACGCTGTCGAGGGCTTGAGCGCTGAGCCCAAAAAACTCCAGCTGCTTGGCCAGACGCTCGGCGCGGTCGTAATCCTGCAACATCACGTAAATCGGCTTGCGCAGCGGCGGCAGAAAGGTCTGGTCCAACTGATCGCCATGGCGCAAGCCGGTGCGTGACAGGCGCTGCATCAAACGATTGAGGTCGGTGATCAGTCCGCTGCTCAGGCGTCCGCGATTGGCGTCGACAGCCTCCAGCGACTGACCGATGTGGCGTGCCAGCTGCGTGTGTTCAGGTTGTTCGAAGCGTTCGGCGAAACGCAGCAGGCGCAGGTTGGCCTCGCTCAGTTCCGATAAGTCGGTGGTGGACCACTCGCTGCGTTGCAGGCGCTGCCATATCTCAAGAATTTGACGTGCCTGATGAATTACCCGCTGGGCAAAGTGGTGCTTGAGGCGCTCACGGCTGGGGTCTTCTGGCTCGGTCATATCCTGACTACTAGTAAGGGTGCATGCTGAGATCGACTGGTGGCTCTATGCTAGCACCTCTTTTTCGATCGCATGAGTGTCGCACGTCAATAAACTGCAAAGCGACGTAATTCAGTTCCTGACCGACTGGTCGCATAGGTTCCAGGCGGTGATTCATTTATAGTGGCCGTCGATCGTGATCATTGTGCGGGTAGCGTTTACGCAGGATTTAATGCGCGGCAAACGAGGCACGATGAGATAGGGTTGTGGTCGAACCAATGAACTCAAGTGATTGAAAGGATATCGCCATGCTGGACTGGAAGAACCGCGCGGGCAGCGCGCCTGAACGTGCCGCTGAACCGAAATCGGCCACCCGCAGTTACTTGGGTGGCCTGTTGTTCAGTCGGGCGCTGGCCACGCTGATCGGCCTTTACTTGCTGGTGGCTATTGCGCTGGGCTGGTATTGGAGCCAGGAACCTGCGCTGTTCCCGGTTCAGCAGAATGCCCAGATCGCTGCCGAGAAAGAAGGCAAGCAAATGGTCATCGGCTATACCACGGTCGAAACCCTCAAGACCGTCGCCGGTACTTTGCTGACCAAGCCAGGTGGCTATATCTCCAACGACCGTTTCCCGCCGGGCCTGTGGATGGATAACACGCCGAGCTGGGAATATGGCGTGTTGGTCCAGGTCCGCGACTTGACGCGTGCCTTGCGTAAAGACTTTGCTCGCTCGCAATCGCAATCCGCCGAAGACTCCGATCTGGCCAAGGCCGAGCCGCGTTTCAACTTCGACAACAAAAGCTGGGTGCTGCCATCCACTGAGTCCGAATACCAGCAAGGCATGAATTCCCTGAGCCGTTATCAGGCGCGCCTGTCCGATCCGTCGCAGAAAAGCGCGCTGTTCTACGCCCGCGCCGACAACCTGAGCAACTGGCTGGGCGATGTGGGTACTCGTCTGGGTTCACTGTCGCAACGGCTGTCGGCCAGCGTTGGCCGGGTCAAGCTCAACACCTCTCTGAAAACTGAAGTCGTCGCCCCGGGTCAGGTGCCGCAGGTTGACGAAGAAGTCATCGAGACCCCGTGGATGCAGATCGACAACGTGTTCTACGAAGCTCGCGGCCAGGCCTGGGCCTTGTCCCATCTGCTGCGCGCCATCGAAGTCGACTTCGCCGATGTACTGGCCAAGAAGAACGCCACGGTCAGCGTGCGTCAGATCATTCGTGAACTGGAAGCCTCGCAGGAGCCGGTCTGGAGTCCTATGATTCTTAATGGCAGTGGTTTTGGGGTGCTGGCCAACCACTCGTTGGTCATGGCCAACTACATCTCCCGGGCCAACGCCGCAGTGATCGATTTGCGTCAACTGCTCAATCAGGGCTGAGTCATGGTCAATAGCGCCAGAGAGGTCGCGCACCGCGCGGCCTCGGATGCCGAGCATATCGCCTGGGTTGACGAGCAGGACAATCTGCTCGGTGCCCTGGTTCGCTCCGACCTGCGTGAACGCGGGCTGATCGGACGCGGCACTTACATCATGCTGTTCAACTCTGCCGGTGAACTCTGCGTGCATCGACGCACGCTGAGTAAAGCCATTTATCCAGGTTTCTGGGACGTGGCGGCGGGGGGCATGGTGCTCGCGACCGAAACCTACGCCGAATCGGCTGCCCGCGAGCTGGAAGAAGAGTTGGGTGTGAGCGGGGTAGAACTGACGGCCCATGATCACTTTTTCTTCGAAGACACCGGCAATCGTCTGTGGTGTTCGGCGTTTTCGGCGGTGTGGGACGGAGCGTTGATCCTGCAGCCGGAAGAGGTGCTGGAAGCGCGCTTCATCCCCGTCGATCAGGTCCTGCTGGAAATCCAGCAAAAGCCTTATTGCCCGGACTCTCTGGCTGCGTTGAAGCGGTATCTTCGGGCCCGAGGGGCGGACGTCGCAAAAGAGGCATAAATTGGCGCCGATTGGCTCTTAGCAATCGGCGTTTTTGCCGTTACACTGCGCGACCTTTTCAAGCTGAACCGACACTCCTATTTGTAGGGGCGTCCGGTCAGTAGCGCTGCCCCTGCCTGAGTGGGGCTTCGCGGTCGATGGCACTTGCCCAAGTTGCCGCGACCAGTCTTTGTCCTCCCAAGAGGATTGCCGGTGGCCAAAAAAGCCGCATCCTTCGCCGCCCTTGGTGGCCTGGTATTTTCCACCGACGCAGGTCGTCATTGCCCGGATTGCAGTCAACCGGTGGGTGCCTGTCTCTGCAAACAGACCGTTATCCCGGCCGGCGACGGCATCGCTCGCGTGCGTCGCGAAAGCAAGGGCCGTGGCGGCAAGACGGTGACCACCGTTACCGGCGTGCCGTTGGCCGAAGACGCGCTCAAGGACCTGGCGACCACGTTGAAGAAACGTTGCGGGACCGGAGGGGCGTTGAAAGACGCAATCATTGAAATCCAGGGCGATCATGTCGAGCTACTCTTGGCCGAGCTGATCAAACACGGTTTCAAAGCGAAGAAGTCCGGCGGCTAGCAGCCTCTGTGAAAACCACCCTCGGCTTGATCCGGTCCTGACAACAGGCCTGGCGTCGTCTACATGGTTTTCACAGAGCCTGTTCTGACCGGTTTCTAAACTCACTGCGGTCAGCGAGGTCTATCCCCTCGTTGACGAACCGTCATTTTCATTCTTTAGACTGCGCCGGCCTGAACCCAGGCGACGCTCTATGACTTCTTTATAGGGGACTTCAATGTCCGTACGACGCACACGCAAAGACGATGGCAGCCAATGGACAGTTGCGGACAGCCGCAGTGTTTACGGGATTCGCCATTGGGGGGCCGGGTACTTCGCGATCAATGATGCCGGTCGCGTCGAAGTTCGTCCGAACGGTCCGACCAGTTCGCCTATCGACCTGTTCGAGCAAGTCGACCAGCTGCGCAAAAGCGGCCTGTCCTTGCCGTTGCTGGTGCGTTTCCCTGACATTCTGCAAGACCGCGTGCGTCAGCTGACCGGCGCGTTCGACGCCAACATCGAGCGCCTGGAATACCAGAGCAAGTACACCGCGCTGTACCCGATCAAGGTTAACCAGCAAGAAGCGGTAATCGAGAACATCATTGCGACCCAAGACGTGTCCATTGGTCTTGAAGCCGGCTCCAAGCCTGAACTGCTGGCCGTGCTGGCCCTGGCGCCGAAGGGCGGCACCATCGTCTGCAACGGCTACAAGGATCGCGAATTCATTCGTCTGGCGCTGATGGGCCAGAAGCTCGGCCACAACGTGTTTATCGTGATCGAGAAAGAATCCGAAGTCGCACTGGTGATCGAAGAAGCCGCCTCGCTCAAGGTCAAACCTCAGGTTGGCCTGCGCGTGCGTCTGTCGTCCCTGGCGTCGAGCAAGTGGGCCGACACCGGTGGCGAGAAATCCAAGTTCGGTCTGTCGGCGGCGCAACTGCTGTCGGTGGTCGAGCGTTTCCGCGCGGCGGGCCTGGATCAGGGCATTCGCCTGTTGCACTTCCACATGGGCTCGCAGATCGCCAACCTGGCGGACTACCAGCACGGCTTCAAGGAAGCGATTCGTTACTATGGCGAACTGCGCAACCTCGGCCTGCCGGTGGATCACATCGACGTCGGTGGCGGTTTGGGCGTGGACTACGACGGTACGCACTCGCGTAACGCCAGCTCGATCAACTACGACATGGACGATTACGCCGGTGTTGTGGTCGGGATGCTCAAGGAGTTCTGCGACGCGCAGAACCTGCCGCACCCGAATATCTTCTCCGAAAGCGGCCGTTCCCTGACCGCTCACCACGCGATGCTGGTGGTGCAAGTGACCGACGTCGAGAAGCACAACGACGACGTGCCGAAGATCGACAACAAGGAAGAACTGCCGGAAACCGTGCAGTGGCTGGTTGACCTGCTGGGCCCGACCGACATCGAGATGGTCACCGAAACCTACTGGCGCGCCACTCACTACATGAGCGACATCGCGGCCCAGTACGCTGATGGCAAGTTGACCCTGGCCGAGAAAGCTCTCGCCGAGCAATGCTACTTCGCGGTGTGCCGTCGCCTGCACAACTCGTTGAAGGCTCGTCAGCGTTCGCACCGTCAGGTGCTCGACGAGCTCAACGACAAGCTGGCCGACAAGTACATTTGCAACTTCTCGGTATTCCAGAGCCTGCCGGACACCTGGGCCATCGGCCAGGTACTGCCGATCCTGCCGCTGCACCGTCTCGACGAAGAGCCCCTGCGCCGTGCGGTGCTGCAAGACCTGACTTGCGACTCCGACGGCAAGATCAAGCAATACGTCGACGAGCAGAGCATCGAAACCAGCCTGCCGGTTCACGGTTTGAACGACGGTGAAGACTACCTGCTGGGTATCTTCCTGGTCGGCGCCTACCAGGAAATTCTCGGCGACATGCACAACCTGTTCGGTGACACCGACTCGGTGAACATCTATCAGAACGCTGACGGCAGCGTGTACCACGCGGGTATTGAAACCCACGACACTATCGAAGACATGCTGCGTTACGTGCATTTGTCGCCGGAAGAGTTGATGACCCACTACCGCGACAAATGCGCCAGTGCCCGCATCACCGCCGCCGAGCGTACCCAGTTCCTCGACGCTCTGCGTCTGGGCCTGACCCGTTCTTCTTACCTGTCTTCTTGAGGTAAGACGCCGCTCTCATCAGGTTGTCTGAAAATGTTCCGCACGTATCGGAAATTTCAGATGACTTGGTGGGATGCCTCTCTGATTTCAAGCGAAATAACTTACATTCTTGGCCATCCAAGCGATGTGGTCTTCTTTTCGCGTAGGTCATTTCCTAAGTTGTACTTCGGAACTCTACTCGGCCAACTCTCTCGGAGAGAATCCCCGGCCGCCCCTCCTGTAGAGAATCGCCGATGTTCGATCCAGTCAACGAGCCGTCATTTCGTCTGGATGTAGAGGGTCTGCCCGACCCCTTTGAGGTCTTGGCCTTTACCGGTAGAGAAGCCATCAGCGAGCCTTTTGTGTTCGACGTGGATCTGCTGATCGATGACCCGACACTCGACCTTGCAAGCCTGCTGTACCGTCCGGCTTTTTTGCATGTCGGGCCTGCGGGAAACGGTTTCCACGGACAATTGCATGAACTCGTCCAGCGTGACCATGACTTGGCTGTCAGGCTCTGTCGCGTACGACTGGGGCCGAAGCTGGCGTGCCTTTCCCTGCGCTTTAGTCAGCGGATTTTCAGTGCGCGTTCGGTGCCGCAGATCCTCAGTCAGGTGCTCAAGGAGCACGGTATTGCCGGCAAGCGTCGGCGCTTTGAGCTGAGTGGCGACTACCCGCCCCGTGAATTCTGTACGCAATACCGGGAGTCAGACCTGCAATTTATCCAGCGTTTGTGTGCCCAGGAACGGCTTCACTTCCATTTCGAACACGGTGAGCGCGGGCATTGCGTGGTTTTCGGTGATGGTCAGGGGCACTTTCGCTTCGGCGAGCGCGCGGTCTTCCAGGTCGAGAGCGAGCAATCGGCCGTACGTCAATTCAAGCTCCAGGGGCGCGCCGGGCAACGAACCGCGTCGATGGCCGAAGGTCGGACGGACCTGACGGCGCTGCGCAGCGGTCAGTTGATGTCGCTGTCCGGTCATCCGATCACCGATTGGAATCATCTCTGGCTGCTGACCCATGTGGAGCATCAGGGTCGCCAGGATTTAACGGCGTCCTACAGTAACCAGATCCGCGCGATTCACTGGCAGGTGCCGTTTGTAGCGCCACATTGCGCAGTGAAACCCAGGATGCACAGCCTGCAACGGGCCTGGGTGGTCAACGTTGATGAGTCATGCCCCGATCCGTCCAGACCGGTTGCCGTGCAATTTGACTGGCTCTATCAGGGCGAGGGCGCGGTCCCCAGCCACAGTTGGCTGCCGGTGGCCGCTGAACTGGGCGACGCGGCCGTCACGCAGTTGAGTGAGGGAGTCGAGGTGGTGGTGAGCTTTATCGAGGGGGATCCGGATCAGCCGCTGATTACCGGGTTTCTTCACGCCCCTTCGTCCGTTGAAGAGGCGGGGGAGGAGGGCCCGCCACGCACATCCGCGACAGATGATATCGAGCGCTTGCTGGCGCTTCTGCAATCGAGCGAACCCTTGATGTTGCTATGCCTGCTGCCCGGTGGCGGCAGTTTCAACCATTGCACACAGGCCCTCTGCACCTGCCGGGCGGCGATGCGGCTTGGCCAGAGCGGTGCGGCATGATCGTCGCGACCCCGCAATGGCTATTGCTGGATGTGCCGGGTGCGCCACAGGCGGGGGCGATGCTGCAACAGAAGTTTGCGCATGCCCGGTGGTTCTGGTTGTTCGAAGGCACTGAGTGGCATGCGTTGCGTGAACACGGCCCGGCCCTAATCGATCTTCGGACATGCCCTGTGCTGGCCGGGTTGTGTGACAGCGAAGTGCCCGTCTGGCGCGGCTTGCTGATGGCCAGCGAGGTGTCGTCGCCTCTGTTGCTGGAGCATTTGCGCCGCATGCTCACGGTCACGTTCGGCCTGCATCACCGAGCCTTGTTGAGTTACTACAACCCGCAAACGGCCAGTTATTTGTTCGATGCCTGCGATGCGCAGGAGCTGAGTCGCTGGCTGGGTCCTGTCAGCCATTTGCGCTGGTTCGGCGGGACGTGGGCCGACCGCGCGATCGGCAGTCAGGGTTGGCAGCAGTTGGTCAATCCGGGGCTTACCGTCAGCCCTTTGGCGGTTGAAGAAAACCTCAGTCCTCGTCAGCAGGCAAAACTGCAAACCTGCCTGCTGGAACAACATGCCTGGCACTGGAGTCGATCCACCGGGACTGACTACAACATTCTGTGGTCCCACGTGCAGGAAGGGCTGGCGCTGGATTTTACCGAGCGCCCGGTACTCGATGACTGGTTATGGCTACGCTTGCAGAATCCCGGGGCTTTGCCTGGGCATGCATTGCCGGGACTCACCCAGCAGGAGCGTCTCGATAGCCTGCGCAACCGGTGGCAGAACGGTCAGCCCTGAACACCGGTAGTCTGGCGCGCCGGGGCAGGACCTGTATTTCTCGCGCACCAGCCACTTTGACTCAGTGAGCGTTGCCTGCGAACCAGCCGTCGTTTTTGTGCAGATACCAGGCAAACGCGCCGAGGGTCAGGCTGCGCAGCAACATGAACAATAGAAAGGTTATCCACAGTCCATGGTTGCCAAAACCTTGCAGCGCCCAAGCGAACGGCAGCAACAAAACCACCGTCAGCAGCATGCCGTTGCGCATTTCCCGGGCGCGGGTGGCGCCGATAAACAGCCCGTCGAGCAGATAACTCCCAACCGCGATCAGCGGCAGCGCGGCGAGGTAGGGCAGGTAAATGAACGCCGTATCGCGCACGCTCTGAATGTTGGTCTGCATCTCGATAAACAGGTGCCCGGCGAACAGGAACAGCACGGCAAAGCCCAGGCTCGCCAGCAACGACCAACCGCAGGCCACCACCAATGAGCGCCGTAGGGCCTCTCGATTACGAGCACCAATGGCATGCCCACAAAGGGCTTCCACCGCGTGGGCCAGGCCGTCCAGCGCATGGGCGGTCAGCAGCAAACCATTGAGCAGCAGCGCGTTGGCGGCGACGGTGGCATCACCCAGTCGTGCGCCTTGTACCGTGATCAGAAAAAACACCGATTGCAGAGCCAGGCTGCGGATGAAAATGTCGCGGTTGACCGCCAATAGCGGCCGCCAGCTGTGCCACAGCGCCAGCGCGGCCCAGGCGATGTGGCCGGGATAGGCGCGCAGGGCATTGCGGGTCATCAGCAGACCGATCAGCGCACCGGTCCATTCGGCAATCACCGACGCTCGGGCCGCGCCGACCACCCCCCAATCCAGCCCGAGAACGAACCATAGGTTCAGCGCGATATTCACCAGGTTGGTGCTCAGCAGAATGGCCAGCGGCGCCCGGGCGTTCTGAGTGCCGAGGAACCAGCCGACCAGCGCATAACTGGCCAGTGCTGCCGGCAGACCGAACAGGCGCGTGTGGAAAAATTCGCGGGTCAGCTGATCCAGTTCCGCCGAGGGCTGCATGAAATGCAGCGCGACCCCACTCAACGGCACACCCAGTATGCCCAGGACAATGGCCAGGCCCATGGCCAGCAACAGGCCCTGCAGCAAGATCTGCCGCAAGGCCGCGCCGTCCCCACGCCCGGCGGCCTGCGCGGCGAACCCGGTGGTGCCCATGCGCAGAAAACCCATGGCCCAGGCGAGAAAGGTATACAGGCTGGCCCCTACCGCGACGGCGCCCAACTGATGGGCATGGGGCAAGTGGCCGATGACGGTACTGTCGACCAGCGCCACCAGCGGTACTGAAATGTTCGAGAGAATCATCGGCGCGGCGAGCGCCCAGACTCGACGATGAGTAGGGCGGTCGCGCCAATCGGCAATCAGGTTGGACATGCAGGCTCCTTGGGGGAGCGGCATTGTAGCGACACATCAGAATCCGCAGCGATTCATTGTGGGCGTTAGTGGATTATCCAGCTCAACAACCACAACCCCAGCAGCAACCAGATAATCCCCATGATGATCGAGGCGTTCATGAACGCCCGAATCGCCGACCATAACAGCATCAACCCCAAAACCAGCGCAATGATGCTGATGATCGACGCGTCCATGCCCAGCGCACGGGACAGCCCCTCGACAAAGTTGCTGCCGGCGTGGCTTAACAGATTGAACAAGCCGCTGAGGCCGTCAACGATGAAGCGGATAACCGAACCGAGTGCCTGGCCGAGCCATTCGAAAAAACTTTCTACCTGCATGTCGTGAGCGTCCTTGATGAAAGTGGTGGCATGGTTGCCGGACTTGAGCCTTGGGCTATCGAGCAGGGTGCCGAGTTCCCTCCAAGCATAGTGGTTTTGCAGTGCTTGCTGCTTGCCTTCATTCCTTATCCCCCCGAAGCTATACGCCTTCAGGAGAGCCCGATGAACCTTGTTGAACTGACCGAACGCTTGCACGCCATCCGTGACCGCAATGACTGGCGGCAATTTCACAGCCCGAAAAACCTGACCATGGCCGCGAGCGTGGAAATGTCCGAGCTGGTGGAGATTTTCCAGTGGCTGACCGAAGACCAGTCGCGCCGGTTACCGGCGGACACACTGGCCCATGCCGGGCAGGAAATCGGTGACATCGTGCTCTATTTACTGCTGCTATGCAGCGAGTTGGGGTTGGACATGAATGAAGTCGTGCGCAGTAAACTCGCGGACAGTGAACGGAGATTCAGCTGATGAGCGACCGTCACTTCGATCAACTGGCGACCCGCTTCGCCGAAAAAATCTACGGCGGTGCCAAAGGCGCGATCCGTCTGGCGGTGCTTCAGGCCGACCTGACCGAAACCCTGCCGGACCGGCCGTTGCGCGTACTGGATATCGGTGCGGGTCTGGGCCACATGTCGTTGTGGCTGGCCCAGCGAGGTCATGAGGTCACGCTGGCCGAGCCCGCCGAGCCGATGCTCGAAGGCGCCCGACAGCGCTTTGCCGACGCTGGGCAAACAGCGACGTTCATTCAGGCGCCGTGGCAGGATCTGCTCGGCCAACTCACCGAACCTTATGACCTGGTGCTGTGCCACGCGGTGCTTGAATGGCTGGCCGAACCCCACGCGATCCTGCCGGTGCTGCATCAATTGACCAAACCAGATGGCTGGTTATCCCTGGCCTTCTACAACCGCGATGCGTTGATCTATCGCAACCTGCTCAAAGGCCATTTCCGCAAGATGCGCAAGAATGACATGGCCGGGGAAAAGCAAAGCCTGACGCCGCAGCAGCCTCTTGATCCAAGAGAACTGGCGGCGCAACTTGAAGGCCTGTGGCAGGTCGAAACCCAGAGCGGAGTGCGGGTTTTTCACGATTACATGCCGGTGGAATTCCAGGCGCGCGCCGAACGGGTGGACTTGCTGGAAATGGAGCTGGCCCACCGTCGTCACCCAAGCTTTGCCGGGCTTGGGCGCTACTTGCACTGGATCTGTCGGCCGGTCTGATCGGAGCGCGAAATGAACAGTCGATCGGGGTTATTAGTGGTCTGTCTCGGGTTGGCGGCCTGTCAGGGCAGCAACCCTTATGTGGCGTCATCCACCCCCTTGCCACCCGCGCCACCTCAGGCGGCCAACACCTTTGACCGCAGCGCCTACCCGGCCTCGCCCCGCGACTACGGGCGTTACCGCAGTTGGGCCTGGCTCAATGGGCAGCTGCCGCCGGGCACTGCTTGGGCGGATTCGGCGCAGGTCGCTGAAGCCGTCAGCAATGCGCTCGATCAACGTGGCTTGCGCCCGCTGCACGATAACCGCCCGGCCGACCTGTTTGTCAGTGCCGACCTGCACCTGGAAACCCGTCTGCGTCAGGTTCGGGACGACTATGGTTACTACGGCGGCGGTTATGGCGGCTACAACCGCTACGGCAGCGGTTACGGCATGTACAACACCGTGCCGATCGTTCGGACTTATCAGGAACAGGTCGTGGTGGTGCGGGTTGATTTGTTTGACGCTCAGAGCGGTCAACCGGTGTGGAGTGCCAGCGCCGAAACCAGCAGCCGGGGCAGTCAGAGCGAGCGTGCCGATGCAATACGGGAGGCTGTAGAAAAGGCGATGTCGGCGTATCCTCCTAGTTAGCTTCTGGTCTTCAATCGGAGAAATATCATGTTCCGCCGTCTCGCTTTACTGGCTGTGGCCGTGTTGCTCAGTGCCTGCGCCGGCAGCCAGGTCAATCATGACTTTGATGCCAGCCGCGACTTCGCCGCCTATCGCAGCTGGAGCTGGAAAGAACCTGCCCTGCAATATCGCCCCGATGATCCACGGATCAAGAGTGACCTGACTGAACAACGCATCCGTCAATCGGTAACCGATCAGCTGGATCAACGTGGCCTGCGTCTGGCTGCGGGTGGCAAAAAGGGCGATTTGAGCGTGCAGACCTATCTGATCGTCGAACAGCGCCAGCAACAAGTCACCACCAACTATGGCGGTGGTTGGGGTAATCCATGGAACGGCTACTGGGGCGGGCCGATGTACAACGAAACCCGTAACGTCAGCTACAAAGTGGCGATCATCCAGATCGACCTGCTCGACGGCACGGACGGCAAACTGGTGTGGCGCGGCAGTGACGAGCAGCTACTTGGCAGCACACCGAACCCGTCGGATCGCAGCACGGCGATACGCGAAACGGTCGGGCGAATTCTCGCCAACTACCCACCCAAATAAACACCCCTCAAACCCAAGGAGCTGAGCTTGCTCCTGCAGGTTTTTTTGTTGTCTGCAATGGCATGTTGCCAGCAGTCCTGCCAAGTCTTGTCTACACTGCTGTTCACCCAAGGAGGTAGCCCTCGGCTGTGCACCGGCAAAGGAGTGCGTGATGTCTCCCCGTTTACAGTTTGGCAGCCCGTCCCGGCAGCGGGGGGCGATCGGTTTGATGGCGGCGCTGACATTGGGCATGGCCCTGGTGTTCTTGCTGGTTGTGGTCGACAGCGGTCGTTTGTACCTGGAAAAACGTGACCTGCAGCGCGTAGCGGACATGGCCGCACTTGAAGCCTCCACCCGAAGCGGTGATTGCGCCGCCGGCAATACCGCCACCGTCTATGCCACCGCCAGCGCAAACCGTAACGGTTTTACCCTTCCGGACCCCCATCGCGATCTGTTGGTCGCTTGCGGTGCCTTGACCCTGGATGCCAATAACCTTCGAGTATTTGGCGTCGACCCGAGCAAAAGCGAAGCCATTCGAGTGATCGCCAGCCATTCGGTCTTGCAGAGTTTCGCTGGCGGTGTCGGCGCCCTGTTCGGTGGCGCTCCACGCGCAGCGACCATCAATCTGACGGCCAGCGCTGTCGCTGCATTACCGCCACCGCAGGCCTCGCTGACCCTGCGCGGCACGACGCTGAGCGTCGACACCAGCAAATCGGCCACGCTTAACGCGCTGTTCGGTGGTTTGCTCGGGGGCAATCTGAACATCAGCGCGACGGGCTGGAACGGACTGGTGAACACCCACATCAGCCTGCTCGGTTACCTTGACCGATTGAAGGTTGACCTTAACCTCAGCGCTGCCGGGTATGACCAGGTATTGGGCAATACGATTGCCGTCAGCCAACTGATCCAGACCGCCGCCAATGTACTGGACCCCGGCGGCACACTCGGCGCGACCGCAACCATTGCCAGTCTTCAAGCGCTGAAGGTCGCGGCAGGTGCAACCACCGTCGTGCTCGGCAACGTGCTGCGAGTCGAGGCTGGCAGCAACGTGACGGCGCTGGCGACCAACCTGAAAGTGTTCGACCTGATCGAAGCAGTCGTGCAACTGGCCAACAAGAAAAACGGCCTGGTGGCAACCTTGCCGATCAACCTCGCGGGGCTGGCGCAAATCACCGCTCGGGTGCAGGTACTGGAACCGCCACAGCTGTCGGCCATCGGCAATCCGAAAAACGCCGCGCTCGCGCCTTTGGGGCCCAACCGGATCTATGTGAAAACCGCTCAGGTGCGTACATTGCTGTCGATCGACTTGCCCATTCTGAGTGCGATTCAACCCTTGTTCGAGGCGGCGGCTGATCTTGCCGGACCGTTGATCAATACCTTGAATGCGTTGCTTCATCTCAATCTGGTCGGTGTCATTGACTCACTGACCTGCGCACTGGGGGCTGCCTGTGAAACACCCTCGATCGTGCCGCTTTTCAGTACCGTAAGGCTCGATGTTGCCCTGGACGTCGCGAGCGCCGCCAGTTACGTCACCGCCTACAGCTGCGTCAGCGCCACCAACAAATCCCTGACCACCAATACCAGTACTTCACTGGTGACGCTGAAAATCGGCAAGATCGATCCGAACACGGCTTTCGGCAACAACACCACGCCGCCGGCCGTAATAGTGCAGCCATTGAAGGTGATCGATATCGGGGTGAAAACCTGTCGCCGGTTCCTGATACTCCCCGTCAGTTGCGACCCGCGGATTCCAGGCGTCGGCGGCGGTATCGATATCATGGCCGACACCACCGTGGCCCAGAGCGCCAACATGCCGCATGTCTATTCCGCACCGCCGGCCACCAGCCTGCCGGAGATCAACCAGCCACCGTTCTACTATTCCTATTCCACCAGCAATATCGTCAGCAGCCTTACCAACACGGCGACTAACATCAAGGTCGACATGTACGGCCCTACAGGCAGTCTGGTCGGTGGTCTGGGGACAATCCTCAACACTGTCACCACATTGCTGGTCAACGTGATCAACAGCGTGCTCAGCCCATTACTCGACACCTTGATCAACACACTGCTGCTCAGTCTGGGAATCGATCTGAACAAGGTCGATGTCGGCGCCAACCTCAGTTGTCACTCAGGACGAGCGACGCTGGTGATCTGATCGTCGGCGGCAATCGGCAGTTCGATACAAAACCGTGCGCCCTCGACCGAGTTTCTGACGCTCAGTTTTCCGCCCATGTTCTCGACGATGCCGTAACTCACCGACAACCCGAGCCCGGTGCCGACACCCACGGGTTTGGTGGTGAAGAACGGCTCGAAAATCCGCTCCAGCAACCGTGGATCGATACCGCCACCGTTGTCCTCGACCCATAGCCGCAGCGAATACTCATCACGTTCGGCGTACACCGAGATCCACGGTTTGAACTCGCGATCGGCCTCGCGTTTGCCGAGCAACGCATCCCGGGCGTTGACCATCAGATTGATCAACACCTGTTCGAGCTGATCGACGTAACCGCGCACTTGCACGTCAAACCCTGTCTCGCTGACCCGCAGATCGACCCCTTTGCCGCGCATCCCTTCGGCCAGCAGCGACAGCGTGCCTTCGATGGCTTGCGCCGGATTAAACGGCTGCTGTTCGATCTCCGAGCGGCGGCCAAACACCCGCATATGATCCACCACCCGCGCCGCGCGCTGGACCTGTGCATCGATGCGATTGAGCTTGTCGGTCAGGTAGTCGATCTGCACATCGCCGCTGCTCAGACGCTTGAGCACGTTGACGATGGCCATGCGCATCACATTCAACGGCTGATTGATTTCATGGGCCAGCCCTGTGGCCATTTCACCGAGAGTGGCCATTTTTGCACTCTGGGTGAGCTGCTGCTGGGCGCGGCGGACCTCGGTGTTGTCGCGGCCCACGGCCTGAATCTCCAGTAAAAGGCCGTGCTCATCAAACACCCCGCGATCCGACCACACCCACCAGGCATGTTCCCGTCCCGGCAGTTGCAGGTTGATTTGCGCGGTGCTGACCGGGAATTCCGGGCTGAGCTGGCTGAGTCGCTGGAGAAACGCGTCACGCTGTTCCTGCGACATCCAGTCACCCAGATTCACCCCGGGCAGTTGTTCGGGCTGGCACTCCAGGTAAGTCGCCAGCGGGCGGTTGCCGAAGGTCAGGGTCAGGTCCGGGCGGTAGCGGCAGATCATTGCCGGAGAGTCTTCCACCAGAATCCGGTAGCGCTCTTCACTCTGCTTCACCTGTTCGGCGGCCAGGGTTGCTTCGGTGACGTCCAGCCACAGGCCGACGGCTTCCACCGGCAAACCAAGGTCGTCGCGCAGTAGCTTGGCTTCATCGAGTAGCCAGTGGTATTCGCCGCGACTGTCGCGCAACCGATAGCGGGCGCGTACCGAACCTTCACGGAGCAAATGTCGGGTACGTTCGAAGTACCGATCGCGGTCATCCGGGTGCACCTTTTCAACCAAGGTCCCCGTCGCGCAATCAGCCAGTGTCCAGCCGAGTAGCGGCAGTAGGCTGTCACTGAAAAACGTCGGTTGCAGCGCCCCTTCGACATAGCGTTGCACGTAGATCACCGCCGGTGAACTGGCGATCAGATTGCCCAATCGAGCATGGGCCGCCGCGGCGTTTTGCTCCTGGTTTTTGATGTCGCTGATGTCGAGCATGAAACCCACCAACCGCCGATTTTTACCGATGCCCAGAACCTGGCCCTGCAGGCGATACCAGTTCGGCGTTTGTGCCCAGCGCACGCACAGCAGCAGCGGGGTGCCGTCGTCTTGCAAGGTTTGCAGACGACTGCTCAGCTCTTCCCGGTCGGCGGGGTGCACCCGATCAAGCCAGTCGTGCAGCGGCAAACGGTCGATCGCAAGGTTCAGGTTGCTGGCCAGCGACGGCGCCAGTTGCACCTCGTGACTGTCGCTGAACAGCTCCCACCATCCGGTGCCGAGCAAGGCTTGTAGCGACTCCAGACGTTCCAGTTGCAGATGGTGCCGGTGCTCGCGCAAGCGCTCAAGCAACGGGCCAGCCAGCGCAGCGGTCAGTTGTAACCAGTCGCGATCATTCAGGTCGGGCGCATGTTGCTGCACCGGATAAATGCCACACAGCAACCAGGCGACCACACCCTGAGCATCGTGATAGGGCACCGCGAACCCGTCGGCAGTACCGAAGATGCCTTGCAAGCGGGGATGTTCAGCGGGCGTCAGGCATTGCGGCGCAGAGCCGTTCAGGCTGTCGAGCCCCGTGCCCAGGCGCTGAGCGTTTTGCCACAGGCGGGGGGCATCGAAGGCCGTGTAATGCTGGTGTATCTGCCAGCCTTCACCCTGTTCATCGAGTAACGCCACCGCAATGCATGGTATGTGGAAACGCTGGGCCAGGCCTTGCAGCTGTTCCACCAACACCTCGGGCAGGCGCGTCAGGTTGCACCGACGCAACTGTTCGCCGATCTGCGCTGTGAGTAATTGGCATTGCTCGCGGCTGCGTGATTGCCGGCGATCGAGCAACAAGTCACCGATGTCCAGCAACTGCAGCAGCCAGGCATCGGCCAATGGCTGGACCCAACCACGCAAGTGCAAGGGTTGTCCGTTGAGGCTGTAAAAGTCCAGGTCAAGACTCTGTCCTTGCCAGTCGACGGGTGAGCCTTCAACGGCGAGGCCGCTGTGAGGCATGAGGAAATCGAGCAGGTGCGGTGCTTGCGCCGCGGGCTTTTGCTGGGCCAGCACATGCCGCAGAGGGCCGGTCAGGTGAGTCACTCGACCTTCGGCATTCAGATGCATCTGCAAACCGACACTTTGCACGCTCAGGGTGTCTGGCGTGTTCACTGGCTGAGGTGGATGGCGGTTGAGCAGGCGCCCGAAGAGTTTGTCTGCGGAACTCAAAATTGCAGGCTCGAACTGGCGGTGAGTGTTGCCGGCAGATTGGGCACTTGGCCAATTCCCGGCACGTTGAGAAACGGGATGACCTGCTGCAGTTTGCTGGTGGGGTAGTTGATGCTGACCTTCAACACCCCGCCCACGTAGGTGGCGCTGGCGTCGGTGGCGACATTGAAGTTCAGTGCGGCAGGAATCCAGGCCAGTTGTCGGCTCAGTTCTGTCGTGGCCACGGTTTTTAGCGCGGTGTCATATCCGGGGGTGCTCGGATCCAGCGCCACGCTTCGGCGTACCGCTTCGGCGGTCGACTGGGTGAACGATTGCATCAGTAACAGCGGCAAGCTGTAAGTGACAATTCCATAGAACACGGCGAAAAAGATGAGAAACACCAACGCGAACTCAATCGCTACAGCGCCTTTTTGCTTGCGGGGGAGGCCTGTTTTCATGACTGCGTCTACCCTGATATTCACCACGTGATATCAGCATAGAATCATTCAGCCAAAACGGACGTTTTTTACCGGATGCAGAGCTTTGTACTACTGATCTGGCTGACGCTATGCGCAGCACAGGATGCGCGAGAACGACACATCGCCAATGGCCTGACCCTTGGCGCAGCGGTATTGGCGCTGGCGTATCTCCTGTGGACGGGCACTACTTGGCTTGGGGCCGAGGCGGCGCAGGGCGGCTGGGCTTTTTTGCTGGCGCTGGCCTTTACCTTGCCCGGTTATGCGCTGAGACGCTTGGGCGCAGGCGATGTGAAATTGATGATCGGCCTGGGGCTGGCGACGGACGGCATGCACCTGCTTGGCGTGTTCATCGGTGCCGGATTGGCCAGTGTGCTGTGGCTGCTGTTGGCGCCCAGAGTCTGGTTTCATTTGGGGCAAGGGCTTAGAAATCGTCTTCGATATCTGGGGCCTGGAATGTCAAAGAAACAGCCCTTTGCACCCTTCGTATTGGTCGGCCTGTTGCTCACATTCGCCTGGTTTCTCTAGTCGCCTGTTCTATACAGAGTCGGAAAGTACGTCTACTTTCAATTCAGTAGTTGTACAGCCTGTGGCTGTCACTAGAGGAACGGTCACCTTTGACCTCGCAGGGAGTCGCACGTGAACAAGCTTTCTTCGGCTGTAAAAATTCTTGTGGTCGACGACCTGCCGTTTATTGCCGCGGAGCTCTGTGAGTTGCTTGAAGGCAGCGGTTACGGCTGCGTTCCTTGCGAGACTGGCAAGCAGGCAGTCGAGCGTTTCAATGACGACGAAGCAATCGGCCTGGTGCTTTGCGATTTGCACATGCCCGGTCTGGACGGGATTCAACTGGTTCAGGAACTGCAACGGTTATCCGGCAAGCACCGTGTGTTTGAAGCAATCATGCTCACTGGGCGTGCGGACAAGCAGGATGTGATCAAGGCCCTGCGGGCCGGGTTTGCCGATTACTACCAAAAGCCGATTAATCTGGGTGAGTTGCTCGAAGGGATTGCGCGTCAGGTAGTGGTTTTGCAGGAGCGGCAGAAGAGTGTGCAACTGGGGCACCTGGATCAGAAGCTGCAGTATCTTGCCGAGTCGATCGATGATCTGTATCAGGATCTGGATAAGGTTCGGCGCGGGCCTCGGTTATCGGTTTCCACTGATGAGGATGTCATCGCTGTGGATCGGATTGAGACGCCGGCGATTTTCAGTCAGCTGTCGCCAAGGCAGTTGGAGGTGGTCCGGTTGGTGGGGAAGGGGCAGACGAATTATCAGATTGCCTGTGAACTGGGGATTACCGAGAACACGGTGAAGCTTTATGTGTCGCAGGTTCTGCGGTTGACGCATATGCATAATCGGACGCAGTTGGCGCTGGCGTTGTTACCCCGCCATTCTGTATTGCGCCAGGGGGTGACTGCACATTAGGTTTTTGTTGGTGTACCCCCTAGCGTTCAATTCCCGGATCAAGACTACCCTCCCGTCCCACCGTCCACCTGCCCGCTCTCGTACTGATTAAAGTACTCCGGGATCTCATGCTGATAGCTTTTCAACCAGCGCTGCATGCTCAGCTCGCGCTCGGTCGCGGTTGAGGTTTGCGGTTTTTGGGACGCTGCCTTGTTGCTTCTTTGCAGGTGCAGCCAGCCTTCGGTTTCCTGTTGTTGGGCCGAAGCGGGGCCAGGGTCGATGGCGTGAGAGGTGAGGGGCAGGGCCAGCAGGCCGATGCAGCAGAGGATGGTTGGTTTCATCAAAAGCCTCTCCTTATTGAAACGTCGGTGTGGCGACCGCGACCTGGTTTACGACGGTCGGGTCGGACTTGCTCGGTGTCTTGAGTCTTTGCGCGCGGGCCTGGGCTTCAGTGACTTGTGCGGGGCTCAGGCCGAGACGGCTGACGAGTTCGGCCGCGCGGCTCCAGTCGTCCTGGTAGATCAGCAGTGTTACCAGATTCAACGCTGCCAGTTGATCGCTTTGCTTGAGTTCCATGGCCGTCAGAAATTCAAAGCGCGCATCCTCGACGCGCAATTGGTTGAGGTACACCACGCCGAGGTCGTTGCGGATTTTCTCGTCGGTCGGCGCTAGCCGTGCGGCCCGTTGCAAGTGGGCTTGTGCCAGGCCGTTGTCACCCTTGGCGGCGGCGAGTTGGCCCAGGCCGTGTTCGGCTTCGGCAGCCAGGCAACTGCCGAGCAGGCTGCGGTACAACGGCTCGGCTTCGCTGCGGCTCAGCAGTCGATAGACCTTGGCTTTGCGCAGGCGCACGTCGGCCAGGTTGTCGGGCAGGCTTTGCAGGTTGGCAAGGCTGGCGTGCAGTTTGCCGTCATTGGCCATGTCATCGGCGAGGTTCATCGACAGTTGCTCCTCGGAGGTCAGCTTGCCGCAACTGGCCGTGTTGGTCAGGGCGCTCCAGGGCGTCGCACCGTTGCTCGCGCAACCGCCTAATAACAGCAGAGTCAAACCGGCAACTATTACTTTCATAACGATCCTTCTAAGAACCAAAGGCATGGGACAGGGCGGTGAAGCCCGGGCCGGCCAGTACGATCAATAACGCCGGGAAGAGAAACAGCATCATCACGACGGACATTTTGGCGGACATCTTGGAGATGTATTCCTGCAAGCGCGTCAGGCGCCGGTCATCCAGCAGTTGCTTGAGGGTCAGCAGGGACTTCATAGCGCCGCCCCCCTGATGGATCAACTGCTGAAGGATGACGCAGGTGTCGGTGAACTCGTCAACGGCCAGCAAACGGGTGGCTTTGTTCAGTTCTTCGCCCAGTTCCAGGCCGGAATCGACCCGGGCCAATACCAGACGCAATTCATGGGTCAGGGCCGGCAATAATTGTTTGCCTTCATTGCTCAACACGCGCAGCGACTGCTCCACTGCCATGCCCGATTCGAACAGGATGCGCAGCAGTGGAATGAAGGTGGAAATCTCGGTCGCCAGTTGTTTTTGCCGACGCTGCGCGGCAGCGGCCAGCAACCGTTTGGGCAACAGATAGCCGATGCCGGTGGCGAACACCGGGGCCATCCAGTGGTTATCGGCATGAGGGAAGAACAGGCTCTGGATCAGCAAGGTCAGGGCCAGCGCGAGCACTGGAGCGCCTACCTGGAACGCCGCGAACAGTGAACGTCGCCGGGCGCTGCGCCAGCCGAGGCGGTTAAGCAATACCTGGGTTTCGTTATCCAGGTTGACCGATCGCTGTCCAATCCGGCTGCTGCCCAGCCGCTGTAGCCACTGATTTACCCGGTTGTCGCTCGCCGGTTTGCCGTCGAGTCGTTGCGCCGCCTGGCGAACCCGCCGACGGTGTTTCAGCAAGCCGCTGAGCAGCAACAAGGTTGCCCCCAGAAACAGCAATGCGCAGATCAGTAATGGCACTTTCATACGCTGCGCAACATGTGCCAGAGCGCCAGGCTGCCGACCACCTGCAAGCCGAACGCGGACGCGAGCATGATTTGCCCCGAAGGGTCATGCCACATGGCGAGCAAGTAATGAGGGTTGGTCGCGAGGAAATAGCCGGCCAGACCAATCGGCAGACAGCCGAGGACCCACGCGGTCACCCGGGTTTCACCGGTCATGGCCCTGAGTTGGCGCGCAGCCTGCTCGCGCTCACGGATCATCTTGATCAGGTTGTCCAGCAATTCGCTGGCATTGCCGCCATAGCGGTGATTGACCTTCAACCCGAGCGCGAACAGGCGAAGTTCGTCTTTCTCATACAACTCGGCAAGGTCAGAGGCGGCATCCGGCAGGCTGACCCCCATCTGCACGTTGCGTTGAACCCGCCCCATGGCGTTTTTCAGCGGGTCTTCAGCGGCGTCGATGGCGCCCAGCACCGCATCGGCCAGGGTGCGCCCGGACTTCAGACTGCGCACGGTGTGATCGAGCATTTGTGGCAGTTGTTCGATCATGCGCTGCAGTCGGCGCTGATAACGCCAACTGACATACAGGCGCAGAATCAGCGGCGGCAGCAGTAACAGAACCAGCAAGCCGAGCCAGCCACCGGAGGCAAACCCGAACAAGATGCCCAAGGCCCAGAGCAGCAGCCACCTCCACAGGCGCTCGGAGGGATGCCCAAGGCCGGCCCGCAGAAACGCCCGGTCCAGACCGACCCAGGAGGTTTTAGTCAGCACCGGCTGCGGTTGCCCCTGGGTCAGGCGTCCCAGTACCCGCTCGGTGCCGGTCTGGCGCAAAGCGCGATAAAACAGGCGGATCGACAGTCCGAGCAAAACCAGGCAAACGAACATGAGCAGCGCCGGTTTGAGCATGCTGTGGCCTTTCAGTACGCGGGGGGGGAGAGCGCCAACTCGCGGCGCAGTTTGTCGCCGGCGGGGTTGACCGCCTCGCGCATGAATCCGAAACCGCTGCGCCGGTCGAGCCGGAACAACGTATTGGTGACATAGACGTCATCACGCACGCCAATCACCTCCACCACTTCGCTGACGCAGCGGCGGCCGTCGGGCATGCGCGTCAGTTGGATCACTACGTCCAGTGCGGCGCAGATCATTTGCCGCAAGGTACGTTCGGCGATGGTGCGGCCCGTCAGGCCTACCAATGTCTCCAGGCGCAACAGCGCATCCTGGGCGTTGTTGGCGTGCACGGTGCTCATGGAACCGTCGTGGCCGGTGTTCATTGCGGTGAGCACGTCCACCACTTCGACGCCACGAATCTCGCCGAGGATGATGCGGTCCGGGCGCATCCGCAGGGCGTTGCGAATCAGGTCACTGGACTTCACTTCGCCGTGGCCTTCGGCATTCGGCGGTCGGGTTTCCAGACGCACCACGTGAGGGTGGCCCAGTTGCAGTTCGGCGACGTCTTCGATGGTGACGATTCGCTCGTGAGGGTTGACCAACTGGCTGAGAATGTTCAGCAGGGTGGTCTTGCCGGTGCCGGTGCCGCCGCTGATCAAAATGTTGCAGCGTTTGCCCACGGCCTCCTGAATGAAGTCGAAAATCGCCTGATCGATGGTTTGCATCGCCATCAGGTCTGAACTTTTGAGCATGTCCTTGCGAAATTTACGTATCGACAGGCAGGGGCCATCCAGAGCTATCGGTGGAATGATCGCGTTGACCCGGCTACCGTCGGGCAGTCGTGCGTCGACCATTGGTGACGACTCATCGAGCCGTCGCCCGAGGGGCGCGAGGATCCGTTGCATGACCCGTTCGACGTGATGCGCATCGATGAAGCGCAGGTCGCTTTGATGCAGTACGCCGTCGCGTTCAATGAACACCCGGTGCGGACCGTTGACCAGAATCTCCGTCACTGCCGGGTCGCGCAGCAGCACTTCCAAGGGGCCGAAACCGGTGAGTTCGTCGACGATTTCTTCAGCCAGACGCTCCATCTCATAGCGAGAAATCGCCAGGTGCAGCCGGGCGATGTACTCGGCAACTTTGTCAATGACGAACTGTGAGAGCACCTGCCGCGAACCCTCCAGCAGGTTTTTGCCTGACTCCTCGATGGCGTCGATGATGTAGCGGTGCAGCACCAGTTTCAGACCTTCGTGGTCGGTGTTGCCGCTGGTGGTGCGTACAGGGGCGCCGAAGAGTTTTTCACCGCTCATTGCGCACCCCGCAACCGTTTGAACCAGCCAGACTTGGGCTTGGTCAGGTCCTCTGAGCGCTTGGCCAACCGATCGCCGAGGGCGCGCAGGCTTTGAGTCAGGCCTTCGCGGGGGGCCAGTTCAAACAGCGTCATACCTTGGTTCTTGGCGTTGAGCCGCACTTCCGGGCTGTAGACGAGGGTCGCGATGATCTCCATGCCAAAGCTTTTGCTCAGCGTGTCGGCGTCCGGTGCGACGTTGCGCAGGTAGCGGTCCACCAGCAGCCTGGCGTGATCGAGGTTCATGCCTTTTTCACGCCACAGGTTGAGTACCGCCAGGTTGCGACGGCAGTCGAGTACGTTCTGATCGGTGTACCACAGCAACTTGTCGCAATGGGTGACGAAGGTGCGTAGCGCTTCGCTGTCCGGCTGGCCAGTCAGGTTCACCACGATGTGCTGGAAGTGTTGGCGCAGGGCGCTGAGCAGCATGTACAACTCGGCGGTGCTGGTGTGTTCCAGTGGCTCATCGTGGTTGGCGTAGGCGAGGATCCGCAACCCGGCGGCGCAGGTGGTGAACGCGCTGTCGATCAGCGTCGCGTCGAGGCGCCGCAAGTGTCGGAGTGCATCGCCGAAGTGGAACGAACTCTCCAGCCCGAGCAAGGCCAGGCTGTCACCGCGCGGCAGGCCCAGGTCCAGCAACAACGTTTGCTGTCCGCTCTTTTGCACCCCTTGCGCCATGTGCGTGGCGAGCAGCGCGCCGTCGGCGTTGATCTGCACACCGTAGAGTACCGTCAGGCTACCCAGTTGGGTGTTCGGGGCCAAGGTCGGCAGGCGTTTGCTCAGCCGTCGCACCAACCCTGCGACTTCACTGGAACGCGAACCATAGGCCACGAAATCCCGAGCTCCAGCGCGCATGGCATTGAGCACGAGTTGGTTGTCCATGCCATCGCCCAGCGCGACGATCGCCAGCATCGGTTTGGCTTCCAGGGCTCCTTCGATCAGTGCGCTTTGGGCCACCACGTGTTCACGGTCCAGGCCGACGAACACCAGGCTGGCGAAGGTCACGTCCACCAGCGCCAGCAATTCGTCAAGGCTGCCACCACCGGCGCTGACCACTTGGCCCAACGGGGCGAGGGCGCCTTGCAGCCACTCAAGGTCGGTGCTGTTGCGCGTGATCGCGAGGAAGGTCTGGCTCAGGTTCTGGCTCTGGCTCATTGCGATAATCCGCTGCGTTTATCGAAGTTGCCGTTTTCGAGGAAGTACAGGCGATACCAGTTCGGGTCATAGTTGCGCAGCGTTTCACCTGGCAACGAGGGCAGTTGTGCGTTGGCCGCCAACGGTTGAACCAGGTGCGGCGTGACGATCATCAGCAACTCACGCTCTTCGCGGTTGACCGAAGAGTTGCGAAAGAACGCACCGAGAATCGGGATATCGCCCAGGCCTGGAAATTTGCTGACTTGCGAGGTGTTGTGAGTGCTGATCAAACCGCTGATGACGAAACTCTCGCCGTCGGCCAGCGAGATGCTGGTATCGGTGCGGCGAATGGTGAACGCCGGGACGGTGGTGCCGCCGATGGTCACACCATTGTTGTAGTCGAGTTCGCTGACCTCCGGCGCCACTTTGAGGATGATGCGGTTGTGGCTGACCACGGTCGGTGTGAGCGTCAGGCGGATGCCGAATTCCTTGTATTCGATGGAGTAGCTGTTGCTGTTGGCGCTGGGCACCGGGATTGGAATTTCCCCCCCGGCCAGGAAGCTCGCGCTCTGCCCGCTGAGGGCGACCAGGCTTGGCCGTGCCAGGGTGTAGGCGAACCCGCTGCCTTCGAGGGCGTTGATGATGCCGAGGAATTTGCTGCTGCCACCGCCCCAGACAATGTTGAAACTGTCGTTGAGCAGCGGAATGCTGGGCACCGCGATCCGTGGATCAATGTTGAACAGCGGCACCACGCCCGGCGTCACGGCCGTGTTGGGCACCGTACCGGGTGCGCCGAAGAGGAAGTTGTTCGAGCCCTTGCCGAAAATCGAAGTGCCGGCCTCTTTCAGTTTGGTCCGGCTGACTTCGACGAAGCGAATGTCGGTCTGTACTTGCGACGGTAGCAGTGGGTCATCAGAGGGTAACCGTGTAGCGGTGGTCATCGCTGCGGTGGCCTTACCCTGAACGAATACCATGCTCTGGCGCGGAGCACTGGCGCAGGCGGTCCAGACCATCAGGCTGGTAGCGCCGGGGGCCATCCCGGTTAGCAACAATGCTTGATTACCGTTGACTCGCACGTCGGCGATTTTCGGGTCACCCACCGCCACCCGAGTGATCGCCACCGGCGATTGCACCGCCTGTTGCAGCCCTTCACTGACTTCCAGCACCGCAGGCATCGAACCCAATGCTGCGCAATTGCCAGCGGCTGCGAACGCTACGCCAAGCGGCACACCGCTCAGTAAAGAGACCCAGAGCAGGCCTTGAAACAGGGGCATGGAACGACTGCGCATTTAGATGCGTCCTTGCTCGATTCAGGGGTTTTGTTGGGTGATTTCGTTGCCGCGGATGACTTCCACGCTCGACTTGCGCGAAGCTGTGCCGCCGTGGGTGACGACAGGTTTGGGTGGAGGCGTCATGGCCAGTTGGCTGAACTGGATCAACTCGCGGTTGGCACTGGCCAGGTTGGCCGATGAGTCGCTTTCGCCAGCCCAGTAGCGAGCCAGACGTTTTTCGTCAGCGCTGCGTACGGCCAGGCGCAACACACCGGCTTGAGCGGCGAGCATCAACCGACTCAATAGTTGTTCGGGGACGGCAAGCAAGACGCTGCGGGCGCTGGTGCGCAATTGTTCCTGCCGGAGTTTTTCTTCGTTGCTGTGGACCGGGCTTGCGGGTTGACCGTCGTTGGTCAACCCCATCTGTTCGCCTACTCCGAGCACCCGCAAGGCCGGCACCACCAGTTGCGCCGACGGCTGAAGGTTGTTGTTGTCCATGCGCAGAAACAGCAACACATCGACGTAGTCCCCCGGTGTCAGTTGCCCGCTGGCATTGATCACTTCATCCACCGCGACGGCGAGGGCGCGTTCATCGGGACGAATCATCCGCGCCAGTCTGCCGCCGGCTTCAAAGCTTTCATCATTGAGCCAGGTGCCGGCGCTGAGGGCGCGCCAGGGTGTTCGACCAATGGCTTGATCGAGGCGGCTCAGGCTGCCGGCCGGGACGGTACGAAGGTTTTCCAGGGTCACGTCGGCGGCGCTGATCGGCGTGAACGGTGGCACATCATGCAGCAGCACCACCACCGGTTGGCGGGCGGGGTCGTCCACGGGGGCAGGCGTCTGGGCGATGGGTGCAGGCGTGACGATTTCGGATTGCACGGCAGGTTCGGCAACGGGTTGGCGGCTCAGCGTGAGGCCCCAGTAACCGGCAATAATGGCGCCCACCAGAAACAAACCGGCCAGGCCCAGAGTGATACGACTGTTCATGACGGCTCTCCCTTTCCTGCTGCTTGAGACCTCGTCGCATCCAACGAGACAACTTCGCAATCAGGCAGCTATGAACATGGAACTATTTGGCTATTTGACGGTAGCTCAGCTAGAGCAAAAAGCCATTACGGGACTGAAAATAACTAACAAAAGTAAGTAGCTAGGGTGAAAACGTGACTTTTTTGGCGTCAACGAAGCGACTAATACTTTAGTGATAATTCGTTCTTACAGTTGTGGGTACGCGGAATGCCGACAATGCTGATGCTGGCATAGAGGAATCATGTTGCGACTGTGCAACACCCGTCGTCTTTCAGGAGAAACATCATGACCTTTTCCAAACTTGCTCAGAAGTTAAAATCCGAAATCGCTTTTTACAAAGGTTTGGCCAAAGACACTGAGGGCGCTTCCGGTATCGAGTACGCGATTGTTGCGGCCATGGTTGCGGTGGTGATTGCCGGGCTCAGCGCGGGAATGGGCACTACGATCACGAATATCTTTGGAAAAATCACGACTGCATTGGGCGGCACACCGTAACTTGCTAATGCGCCAAATGGCTTCTAACGTCAGCGCTTAGTCCATTGCAGGTGTTGCCCATGAACGCTCCCGTACTCCCACGCCAACAGCTTCTTCTGGTCGATGATGAGGAGGATGCGTTGCTGGAGCTGGCGGAGTTGCTGGAGGGCGAGGGCTTCAATTGCTTTACCGCCACCTCGGTCAAGCTCGCGCTGAGTCATCTGACGCGCCATCCTGATATTGCGTTGGTGATCACTGATTTGCGGATGCCGGAGGAGAGCGGCATGTCGTTGATCAAACGGTTGCGCGAGCATACGTCCCGCCAGCATTTGCCGGTGATTGTGACGTCGGGGCATGCGGACATGGAGGATGTCAGTGACATGTTGCGATTGCAGGTGCTCGACCTGTTTCGCAAGCCGATTTATCACGTGCGGTTGTTGGAGACGCTGAATAATTTGTTTCCGCAGCCGCGCTTGGATTTAGTGAGTCAGTGATTGATCGTTCCCACGCGAGCCGAACGCAGAGTGAACTGACCCCCAAAGGTTGGACACAACCTTTGAGGGTGTCATGGGTAAGTACACAGAGCGGGCAAAACTCGCAGCCGTGCAAAGCTATT